>JAUYTA010000043.1 GCA_030695265.1 Bacteroidota bacterium | reverse complement strand
TCGCGGAAAAACTGGTCGTAAGTGAAAGCTACTGTTTTGATGTCGTGCTCAACAGCTTCGGCCACATCGCGCTCGTGGAGCGGAAAGTCGTGTTTATTGCCACCGTCGCGTTCTTCTTTAATATTAAAAAAATCAACTGTAGCTCTGCTGCGATGCCCGAACCGATGGAAGAAACGGGTTCCGATGGTGAGGTTTTTCATGGGCGAAATTTCTGAAAATCCATCATTGTTGGCATCAAACATTTTGCGTTCGCGCGAAAAACCGTACACTGCGACACCAGTCTTTCGATCATCAGAAACGATTGAAGTATTGAAATTGACGGAATAATCGGCCGCCGAACCTCCTGAATTGTTTAGTCCAACGCCGGTTAAACCGGTGTTGGCGCCAATCTCATACGAATTGCTGACCGGATCTTTCAGAATAATGTTGATGGTTCCTGCAATTGCATTTCCGCCGAAAAGAGCAGAACCTCCGCCACGAACTACTTCCACACGTTCAATCATGTTCGAAGGAATCAGTTCCAGTCCGTAAACTCCCGCCAGTCCGCTGAAAATAGGACGGCTATTGATCAGGATTTGAGAATACGGACCTTCCATTCCATTCATCCGCACCTGCGTAAAACCGCAGTTCTGGCAATTGTTTTCGAGCCTGAGGCCGGGACAAAAGTTAAGCCCGTCGCCCAATGTAGCCGATTGTGTGGTATTGAAAAGTTTAGGCGAAATAGTGTTGACAATCATCGGGGCATCGGTTCGTTTTTGTTCGCTACGGTTCGATGAAACAATCACTTCCGAAATATTAAAAGCATCATCTTCGAGGCTGAACTTAACTTCTACCGTTTTGCCAAATTCAACAATTACAGGTTTTTCCTGGGTTTTATAACCCAGACTGTTCGCTACAAGCAAATAAGTTCCCGGAGGACAATTGACCAGTTGAAAATGTCCTGTTTCGTCGGTTAGCGCTCCGATGGTTGTGCCTTTCAGGCTGATATTGGCATAAGGTAAATGAGAGCCATTGTTGGTAACATGGCCAACAATATTGGCATCTGTTTTTGGTTTTTGGGCAAAGCTGATGGCAGTAACTGACAGAATTAGTCCTGCCAGCATGACGATTATTTTGTTCATGTTGTTAGTTGATGTATTGACAGAGTAGTTGCATTCTATCATTTAAAATGAATGCTGAACTCCCTGCCAACTGATTTTTTTTTTGGTTTTTGAACTGTACTTCTGGAAAATGCTATTTGAGAAGAATTACCGGAGGAGCGCGGTTTCTGGCGCTTGAAAAGTATTCAGGAGCAATTTGGGTTATGCCTGAAAAAAATACTTTTGTTCTGAAATTGGGAATAAAAAATATTAGCCCGAATGGGATTGAATTAAAAAGAAGTTGAATAGTATCGAAAAGGAAAAATGCTGCTTTGGTATGATGATGCGACTGAAAAGGCTTCGAATCGTCAGTTGACTGGTATGGATGCGCATGGCTGATGACGGTTCCGTTGGCCAAAACATGACTGTGCAAAAAGACAGCCTTGTTGATGATGAGCAATCCCATCAGTCCAAGGATCAGATAAGCAATCGCTTTTTTAGTCGTATGTTGAACGTTCAACTTCATCATGCGGCAAAGGTAATCAGATTTTTGACGACAGAAATCCCTAATTATGGGGATATCTGCGGAAAATCAGGAGGTAGTTAAATTGTAAATTTTTCTGCTGCTAACAATTTTTCCTGATTTACCTGACACTTATGATGCTTGTGAGATATTCATCTGGTGTCATCACTGGTATCTGCGATTCTCTGAAATCTTTGACATTTCTGGTAATCAATATTTTACAGTTTGATTTTAGGGCGCTGAAATATTGCAGTGAGTCTTCAAAGTCTGAAAAATTTGAATTTAATCCTTTTCCTATTGTTAATTCATCCAAATCTGCTATCTCCGAAATGATTTTAAATTTTCGCAGCTTCTCTTTTGATTTTTCGGCATTCTCGAATTTGGTAAGAAAATAACTTACTGTAGCGTATGATAAAGCTGAAACAACCAGTTCTATTTGTTTTCTGTCAGCGAGAGTTGTAATTTTTGCTATTGAATCATAGAAGGGGATTCTTTCGCCCAAAAGGTCAAGCATAACATTGGTGTCGAGAAATATTCTGGTCTTCATTTGTATTTTTCAATTAGGTGGTTAGTATATTCCTTCTTATAATTCAAATCAGCTGGAATATTAACCCCGGAAGACATGCTTTTTACAAATGGAGATATTTGAATTTCATCTTCATTCTTCCGATTCTCTTGATTAGCCAATGATTGTAAAAATGTTTCAATTATTTTAGACAAACTTCTCTTTTGGGATGAAGCATATTCTTTGGCTTTTTCAATTACATCCTTGTCAAGCTTCAATGTCAGTTTTGTATCCATAGGAAATTAATTTATACGTACAAATATATGAAATGTATCCGTACAAAGCAAAATTTTCGTAAAAGAAGATTTCCATCTCTATTTGAAGGATGGTAACATGCCGATAAAGGGGTATCATGGATTTAATCCTTCAAAGAAAAGGGCAACATAAATTAAATCCATTTAACAAAACCTTCTTTGGTTAATCCAAGTTGCTTTAACGCATTCTTTATAATAAACTCTGGTACTGGATCTACATGTGTTTGAACTGTTATTGGTCGTAATAAGTCCTTTCTTGACCAATGCTCATGTCCTCCAGAAGTTCTATTGCATGAACATCCTTGGGCAATTAAAAAATCTCTGTATAATTTTAGTGGAATATTTCGAAGATGCTTTGCGGACATGATATATTAATATGCAAATTCAACATCCTCTCTTGAAACCTTATAGCTTTTAGTATTGACAATATCATTGTATAAAGGATTTAAAGCAACCAGATCAGAATCCTTTGGAGGATTAAACTTTGGCTTCTTTTTAGTACCTCTAATTGCCCAACCCAAATCTTTAAGTACTTTATCTAAAGTATTCTTATTGTTTGTATATCTAAAGAATTCATTAAGAGCTTCTGAAAAAGATTGTTTTGCTTCTTCTTGACTATATCCATATCCGCTTAAATCCAGAGCGGGAGAATAGATTATTGTAACATTTTCCTCTTCAAATTCTACCAGAGAAAGACCTACATGATACTTCCCGTGGGTGAAACCTAAATCAGCTGTCAATTGTAACTTATCCATTATAAATATTAATTGAATGTTCAAATATAAACTAAATAGAAACTATTCCTCCATCACAAATCAAAAAAGATTACTACGTGTCAATTCTCGTTTTACACATTTCTTTATTTTTCCTGAAATTGAACTTGATAGTTAGAATCAAACCTGAAAATCCCAGAAATTTTGTTTGTTCCATCGGTACTGGTGAACGGGCGTGTTTGTCCCTTCAAAACCAGTTGACTCACATGACTTCCGGTCAGCTTTTTATCCTGAAATTCAAACGGGATACGGAGTTTACAGCCGCCCCTGAAATTCGAACATCCCCAGGCTGTATTTCCTTTCACGATCTCACCAATTTTGCACGAAGGACAAATCAACTTTTCGGGTTCAGACTCTGCAAAATTGATTTTAAAATCATCCGTCAGTTCCAGACATCCGTCCACCGTTTCGTCTTCCTGCTTGAAACCTTTAATCAGCGTGGTTTTCCCTTTTTCCGCCAACCTTTTAATTTGCGCATCGGTGAGCTTTTTGTCCATAAATTCGAATGGAATGATAAACCTGCATCCGTCTTTCCAGGCTGAACAGCCCCAGGCATTTTTGCCTTTTTTAAGCGTTCCTTTTTTGCAGGCAGGGCAAATAGTCTCGGTTGGTTCGGCTGGCGCAGCTTTTTCTTTTTTCTCCGGAATTGCTGGTTCTTCAGGAGCCAGAGCAAATACTTTTCTTGGCGAGTGTTTCACTTGATCGACCACCTCTGCAACCATTTGTTTCATTTCGTCCATAAAAAGTGAAACCTCATATTTTCCAGTTTCTATCAAACGTAATTTCTTTTCCCACTGACCGGTGAGTTCAGCCGATTTCAGCAAATCATTTTCAATGCTGTCAATCAGGTCGATTCCGGTTTGAGTGGCAACCAAGCGTTTGCCTTCCTTCTTCACGTATTTTCTCCTGAAAAGCGTTTCGATGATATTGGCGCGGGTGGAAGGGCGACCAATTCCGTTTTCTTTCATCAGTTCGCGCAATTCTTCGTCATCAACACTTTTCCCGGCGGTTTCCATAGCACGGAGTAAAGTTGCTTCCGTCAGATATTTAGGCGGTTGTGTGTATTTTTCGAGCAAGCCCGGTTCGTGAGGTCCATGTTCGCCGGTTACAAAAATCGGCAGGATGTTTTCATCGCTTTGAACCGGATTTTTGTCGTTCATATAAACGATTCGCCATCCGGGAACTAAAATTTGTTTTCCGGTAGCTCTAAAATCGTGCGGACCAACTTTGGCTTCAACAGTGGTATTTGAAACTTTACAATCAGGATAAAACACTGAAATAAAACGCTTTGTAACCATGTCGAACACCTGCTTTTCCTCTTTGGTCAGGTCGACACGTGTCTGCCCGGTTGGAATAATGGCATGGTGATCGGTAATCTTTTTATCGTCGAAAACCTTGTTCGTTTTGCGGATTGGTTTTCCCTGAAGCAGCGGTTCTGTCAGCGTTTCGTAGCCTTTTAACTGTTTCAGGATGCCCGGAACTTTGGGGTAAATATCTTCAGAAAGATAAGTGGTATCGACACGCGGATAAGTGGTCAGCTTTTTTTCGTAGAGCGATTGAATTGTTCGCAGCGTTTCTTCGGCGCTCATGCCGTATTTCCGGTTGCAATCCACCTGAAGCGAAGTAAGGTCGAAGAGGCGCAACGGTTGTTCAATACTGTTTTTAGTTTCGATTTTACCGATTTCCAGATCGAAATGACTGATTTCTTCCAGCACCTGCGCGGCATCCTCCCGCTTCTGGAAACGTCCTGAAGCAGCTGAAAAGGTAGTTTCGCGGTAAATGGTTTTGATTTCGAAATACGGTTCCGGCTTAAAAGCGTCAATTTCTTTCTGGCGATTTACTATCAACGCAAGTGTCGGCGTTTGCACCCTTCCGATAGAAAGGACCTGTTTATTCTGGCCGTATTTCAGGGTATATAAGCGGGTTGCATTCATCCCCAGCAACCAGTCGCCAATAGCGCGCGCACTTCCGGCGGCATATAGATTATCGAACTTTCCTCCCGGCTGCAAATGATTAAAACCTTCGCGAATGGCTTCTTCTGTAAGCGACGAAATCCACAAACGTTTAACCGGAGCAGTACATTTTGCTTTCGACATCACCCACCGCTGAATCAATTCCCCTTCCTGACCCGCATCACCGCAGTTTATAACCTCTTCTGCGGTTGACATCAGTTTTTCGATGATTGCGAATTGCTTTTTTACGCCATCGTTCTCAATAACTTTAATTCCAAATTTAGCCGGAATCATTGGCAAATGATGCAAACTCCATGATTTCCAGAGATTGGTATAATCGTTGGGTTCTTTCAGGGTGCACAAATGTCCGAATGTCCAGGTAACCTGGTATCCGTTGCCTTCGAAATAGCCGTCCCGACGACCATTGGCGCCAATTATCTGTGCCAGTTCTTTGGCTACACTGGGTTTTTCAGCAATGCAAACTTTCATGTTGAGTAGTTCCAAGTTTCAAATTCCAGGTTTGCCTTGAATTTGGATATTGGTTATTGAATATTGGGCGTTGGATATTTTGATTGTTGTCAGACTCAGCAGGTGACTTAAAGTCACCTGCTGAGTATAGCTATTTGATTGATCTATTCTGAAACCAGCAGCCTGATTCCATTTTCTTCCAGCGCAATTATCCTCTTTTTGTAGAGTGTTCCAATGGCAGCTTTGAAGTTCTTCTTGCTGAATTTGAACAACTTATAGATTTCTTCAGGAGAACTTTTGTCGGTCAATGGCAAAAAACCTTCGTGTTTCTGAAGTTCTGCAATGATCCGGTCGGCAAATTCGCTGATTTTTTCATAACCGGATTTAACCAGACAAAGGTCAATTTTACCATCAGTCCTGATTTTCTTGATGAATCCCTGAATTTTATCGCCCGGATTGAGTGGCTGGAAAACCTCGTTTTTAAAGATAATTCCAAGGTGACTGTTGTCGATAATCGCATTGTAACCCAAATCGGATTCATTCACAATAATCAGGTCAACTTCCTCGTCAACATCATAATCAACCGGGATATTGTCCAGGTAATTTTCGATTTTTGAAGATGCAGCGATACGTTTGGTATTGGTATCAACATACACATAAACCAGGTATTTTTTGCCTTCTTCCATTGGCTGGCGCTGCTCGCGAAAGGGAACAAACAAATCTTTCGGCAATCCCCAGTTCAGGAAAGCGCCAACGGGTGTTACCGCGACCACTTCGAGCAAAGCGAACTCTTCGACCATTGCCAGTGGCTTTTCAGTCGTTGCAACCAAACGGTCTTCCGAGTCGAGATAAATAAACGCATCGATCGTATCTTCAGGTTGTGTTCCTTCCGGAACATAGCGTTTCGGCATCAGGATTTCGCCCAAATCGCCACCATCGAGATAAATACCAAAATCCACTTCTTTCACCACATAAAGGTGATTTATTTTTCCTATTTCAGTCATAAAAGCAGTTTAAAGTTCAATGTTTAAAGTTTCGGGCAATCCATTTTATTTGGAGTGTCATGTTGAACTTGTTTCAGCGTCTCAAATTGTATTTCCAAGTTCAGTAAGATCTTCTGTAGGAACTTTGTGTTTTGAGATGCATTTTCATACACGAGTTTCCCTTCGGAAGTTAATAAATACTTTTTTGCATGCTTAACTACGAGTCCTTGTTTACTTAACCACGAAAATGATATTTGCAATTCTTTTTGAATTGGAACAGCATGATTGATGCCGTCAGCAACATTAGAAATTCCAAAAATACTTGCTGGTTCAGTTTGTGAAGCAAGGGCTGTT
>JAUYTA010000040.1 GCA_030695265.1 Bacteroidota bacterium | reverse complement strand
AAATCAGGAGTAGCCTTAAAAAAATCGGCAAAATCATTGGCTGCAGCATCGTACTGATTCAGATACGGCATTCCCAATACGTTCCAGAAAGTTTTAAAAATACTTCCAAAGCTGTAATGCACTTTCGATATGTAGTTTTTCTTTGCATACGGCGAAATAACCATCAAAATGCTACGATGTGCATCAACATGATCAACACCGTTTTGGGCATCATCTTCAGTAATTACAATGGCCATATTTTTCCAGAATGGCGTATGCGATAAATATTCCACAATCCGGCCAACTGCCAGATCGTTGTCGGCCATGTAACTTTCCCTGAAAGGATAACCAGCCTCGGGGCGTTCACCTGCTCCATGATCGTTTGGGAGAATTACCGTTATGATCGAAGGCATTTCGGTACCGGGTTTTATCCATTTTTCATCGAATTCCTTTATGAACTGATGAATCCGGAACTGATCGGGAATGGCCATGTTGTAGGTAGGGTACATTTTTGAAGTGCGAGACAACATGGGCAATGGAACCGGATAATTCACATATTGTTTTATTCCTGAATACTTGAATGATTCATCGTAAAAAGCTGGTTCGAACATGGTTCCAAATCCGAAGTTGTAAAATTCAACATTGTTGCGTTCCAGATGGTCCCACATTGATCCTGCTTCGTTGTAGTCTTCAGGATAAATGGCACCCGCTGAGCCATTCATGGCAAGGCTTCCCGGCGCTTTCGAACTGGCTTTGTATTCCCTGTTGCCTCCGTAACTTGCAGGGACGGTTGATTCAACCCACTCGTTTGGATACGTATTTACCAGCCATCGGTGTCCATCGGCCGAAACATCCGCATCAACATAAAAATTGTCTGCTATTGCGAATTCCCTGGCGAGCTTCAGGTGATTGGGCATTACTGTTGTGTTTTCAACTTTCAGCGATTTATTACGGTTGGTAAAAGTGGCGCTGTGTCCGTAACGTGCAATTGTTGGATCGCCGACTGCATTTTCCACCTGCCCGAAAACCTCGTCGTACGTACGATTTTCCTTCGAGATAAAAACCAGGTATTTGATCGGCGATTCCCTTTCGCCGCCAAAAACCGGTATCGGATTGTTTGCCCGTTGTTTTTGAACTTCGCGGTAGTCTTCAATTTTATAATTGTTCTCAATAACCTGCTGCGTCAGAATTTTCAATTCTTTGTCTGAAGGAATATCCATTACCGAAACCGTTCCTTTCATCAGATTACCGATGTAGCTACCGGATTTTCCTTCCTGAAAATCTTTTCCTCCGTTGGGGCCGCTGCCGAAACCTTTGGCATTGCTCACCACCAGCGTTTTTCCATCAGGAGTAACTTCAAGTTTTGAAGGAAACCAGCCTGAGGGAATGTGTCCAATGACTTTCAGCGTTGGAACATCTATCACCCCCACTGCATTTACGCCCGATTCGGCCACATACAATCTTTTCTGATCGGGCGAAACAGCCAGCCCAAAAGGGATCACGCCGCGAAACTGTTTTACTGCCTGATGCAATTTCAATGGTATTTCGGCGGCAATGGTATCGTGAACGATATCGATTACAGAAACATTGTCGTTGGTTCCGTTGCTTACAAAAACATACCGATCGGTCACTGCCAGCGAATTTGGGCTCGATCCGCCAACGGCAGGAATACCTTCGATGGTTTCGCCTACCAAAACACCGGTTTTTATTTTTGCCTGAATTTCGGGTTTTGATGGATCTTTTACCGTAAACGACCACACTGAAAACGATTCAGGAACATTCGGATCGCCCAGCCCGGGAATATCAAGAGCGCCTATTTTTGTTCCTTTTTTCATTTCTTCGGAACCGAAGCCAAACGCCGGAAAATCCAAGGCATTCTTATAATCTTTTTCGGCCTCAATGTTGCCGATTTTGCTGTATTCGAACAGGCCCACATTGGCAACATATACTTTTTGTCCGTCGCGAGAAAGGATTACGCCAAATGGATACCTTCCGGTTTTTGCGTTGCCAATAATTTTCATTTGCCGGGTGTCAATCACAATCAGACGAAACAACATCTGATCAACAGCATAAAGATACCGGCCATCTTTGCTGAGTTTTATGTCGCCGATGTAGCCATCCGGAGTTAATCCTCCATTTTCGGAAACAGAACAATCAATAGAATCTAATTTTTCTCCTGAACCGACCGAAAACAGGTAGATTTTATTCTCCTGACCTCCTGCCACATACACTATTTTATTGTCCGGAGAAACTGCCAAACCCATAAAAACAGAAGCGAGCACACCTTTGTCTGTGCCTGGTCCGGGAGGAACCTGCAAAACCGTTGGATTACCGGATCTCAGATTTTTAATGATTGAAATAGAAATAGACGAAGTTCCGGAGTTGGCAGTTACGGCAACGCTTCCATCGGCGCTCAGCGTCAATCCGAAGGGATGGGGCGCAACGTCAACCGATTTTCCATAAGGAGTTAAAAAACGGCCATTGGGAATCACTGTTTTTCCTGATTTGTCAATTTGCGTGTATAAACTTCCGGAGGGGGAAGAAACGACCTTAAGTTTCGGCGATGCCTGTTGTGCATGGGAAAAATTGATAATCAGGCAAAAAAAGCAAATATTGAAGATGTGAATTAGTTTCATATAGGAATTATTGACAACTGAATTATTTGCATCCACCTATCCTTATACAGACCAAAAGCCCATGCAATACAATTATACTTAATGTCCTTATTGCTTGTAATGTTGAAATTATCATCATTTGAGAGCCCAGGAAATGTTTCGAACGCCTGTGCTTTGATTAACTCAACATTTTCACCCATAACTTGCAAGCTTGTTCAATAGTTGTGGCAGAATTATTTGATATAGTTTTATTGAATATTAAATTCAATGACCAAACCAATGGAGACGGTTCTCTTGTTATCTCTTCCAAAATAAATGGAACCACATCTTCACCCATCGAAACTATATCTTGAAAATTTTTATCATTAACTATTTGTTCAGCAAATGACATAAACATTGTATTCTTCTTCCATGCTGTGAATCTTTGGTCAAATCGAGATTTAACTGAAAAATGAGAATAAATTTTATCATCTGTGTGTTGAATAATATTACTAATGGACGAACTCGAAATAACATTATCTATTACGCTTCCGTCTAGAGAACCATACGAAAATGCAAATGCTGAAACTATTATTCCGCCAGAGATGGTTAAAGGAATTAATTTCCTGGTTTTAATGTTATTTAGTTGCATAATGCTAACGTTTTAGGTTTTACCGTGTCAAAAAATATTTTGTTTTTTACTTCCCTAATTTGTTCCATATGTTTAGATATTAGAAGCAAGTCAAATTTAAGCTGACTATCATCTAGAACATCAATGTCTAGGTAATAATCGTAACTATCTGTTCCGTTTGGTTCTAGTGCATTATTAATGATTGCCCTAATATTTGAGTCTGGAACTTGAATATTTATTCGAAATGCATATTTCACTAAAGGGTATATCGCCTCAGATTCTGTAGAAATCATCTTCGTAAAATAATCTAAAGGATCCTCAAATGAATCAAGAGAAAATTTATTTACAAATCGAATTGATGTTCTTTCAATATAACGATCCTCCAATTGCCCCACGAGCATAGTAATACTTTCTTGAACTTCCTTCTTAAAAGAATCCCAACCTGAATATGCACTTTCGCTGATGAAGATTACACTGTCCTTTTCAATTATTAACTTTCTCTCTTTGTCTTGAGAAAAATAAATGTAAGAGCTAATTTTCGTATTAGCCTTAGCACTTAGAGTAGATATACCTGGAGCTGGTGTACCATGAACATCAATATCAGAATGATAATTGTCAGACCGGATAGGAAACATTAATTTAATAACCTTGTCATTAGCAATCATTTTACTTAACTCACGATCATCTGAAGAAGCGAATTTAAGCTGAAATATTGCCAATATTACTGGAGGTGAATTTAAAACAGGCCAGTTTGATTGCATCACTTTTGTCGGTTATTAAATTTGTTAAAGGTATTTTTATATACGAAAATAATAAAATGTCCTAATACTTTGCAAAAGTAATCCATAAACATTAATAATAACGTATTAAATCCATCATTAATAATAATAAAGTGTAGTGACATGTAGTATAGAAGTCTCAATAATTGTTAAACATTTTCTGAATAAGGGATGCTATCCATAAAAAGAAGTATTTTCGTATAAAAATTTAAAACCATTCAGCGTGCATCAAAATCTGGTACTAATCCCCACCTACAACGAAAAAGAAAACGTCGAACGAATGATTCGCAAAGTATTTTCGTTGAAAACGCCTTTTCAGGTGTTAATTATCGACGATAATTCGCCGGATGGAACTGCTGAAATTGTTGATCGGCTTATTCCTGAATTTTCGGACAGGCTTCATATACTGAAACGGGCAGGGAAAGAGGGACTCGGAAAAGCATATCTGGCCGGATTTCACTGGGCATTGGCACGTCCGTACGAATATATTTTTGAGATGGACTGCGATTTTTCACACAATCCGAGATATCTGGAAAAATTGTACGCTGCCTGTACCCAGCAAAATGCCAGTCTTGCAATCGGATCGCGCTATATTTCAGGAATAAACGTAATAAACTGGCCACTTGGCCGGGTGCTGATGTCATACATTGCTTCGATGTATGTGCGAACAATTACCGGAATGAAAATAATGGACACCACTGCCGGGTTTAAATGTTACCACCGGAAAGTTCTGGAAACCATCGACTTTGACAACATCCGGCTGAAAGGTTACGGGTTTCAGATTGAAATGAAATTTAAAACCTGGAAACACGGATTTAAAATAGTTGAAGTGCCCATCATTTTCAAAGATCGCACACGGGGAGCTTCGAAAATGAGCGGTGGCATTTTTAACGAAGCGCTTTGGGGCGTCCTGAAAATGAAGATCAGAAGTTGGTTTATTCGTTACGAAAAAGCAATTTAAAAACACAAGATATGAAGACACTCATTAAAAATGCCCGGATCATCAATGAAGGACAGATTTTTAGCGGAGCTGTACTGATTGATGGAGAATTGATTGCCAAAGTTTTCTCCGGTGATAATATTCCGGATGAATTCGTACACGGTGCAAAAGTGATTGATGCAAATGGCAAATACCTGGTTCCGGGAGCCATCGACGATCAGGTGCATTTTCGCGAACCGGGTCTGACACACAAAGGCGAAATTGCAACCGAATCGAGGGCTGCCGTTGCCGGTGGAGTGACTTCGTACATGGAAATGCCAAACACCAATCCGCAGGCAGTAACCCAGGAAATACTTGAACTGAAATACCAGCGTGCTGCCGAAGTTTCGGCTGCCAATTATTCATTTTACATGGGCGCCACCAACGACAATCTGGACGAAGTGCTGAAAACCAATGGTTCCGATGTTTGTGGAATAAAAATATTCATGGGTTCGTCAACCGGAAATATGCTGGTTGACAACAACGAAGTACTTTCAGAAATTTTCAGAAATACCAAATTGCTGATCGCAACACATTGCGAGGACGAACCGACAATCATCCTGAATACCACCATTTACCGCGAAAAATACGGCGATTATGTGCCAATTTCAGCCCATCCAAAAATACGCAGTGCCGAAGCCTGTTTCAAATCGTCGTCGAAAGCCGTAGAACTGGCTACCAAATATGGAACCAGGCTGCATGTTTTGCACCTTTCAACTGCTGATGAAATGAAACTTTTTGCTCCGGGACCAGTTGCTGAAAAGCTCATTACTGCTGAAGTTTGCGTGCATCATTTGTGGTTCGACGAAACCGATTACATTGCACATGGTAACTTTATAAAATGGAACCCGGCCATTAAATCGCCTGCCGATAAAGCTGCACTTTGGAAAGCTTTACTTGACGATAAAATTGATGTGGTGGCTACCGATCATGCCCCGCATACCCTTCAGGAAAAAGAACATTCGTATTTTAAAGCGCCGTCAGGCGGTCCGCTGGTGCAGCATTCGCTGGTAGCCATGCTCGAAATGAGCCGGAAAGGAATGATTCCGCTCGAAAAAGTGATCGAAAAAATGTGCCACGCCCCGGCAGACCTGTTCCGCATCGACCGACGCGGATATATCCGCGAGGGATCTTATGCTGATTGGGGGGTGGTTGATCCGTCACAATCGTGGGTGGTTTCTCCTGAAAATATACTTTACAAATGCGGCTGGTCGCCCTTCGACGGAACAGAATTCACGCACAAGGTAACCCATACTTTTGTGAATGGCAACATGGTTTATGCTGATGGAAATGTTGTTTCAGGAATACAGGGGAAAAGGCTGAAGTTTAACCGGTAGTATTTATAAAAATCAAAAGAGGCTCCGTTTCCGGAGCCTCTTTTGAGTTTTATAGTTTCCAATAAATTATTCAACTACAATCAGCAGGTATTTCGATGCTTTCCAGAATTCTGAAGGTTGATCGATTACCAGACTTTCAACAGTTTTATCGCCTGTCAGGTGATATGTTTCGGCAGGATGAAAAGTAACCACTTTGGCTTTCTTTGTATTCAACGGTAACTGGTTAAACTCGCGGATATCAATTCTCATGAAATAATCGCGGTTAAAATCCTTCTTCATTTTGAGGGTCTTTCCAAGTCCCAAAAAGCCACCTTCTTTTTCAATTACATTCTTTTCTTCCAGTTCTTTTTTTGTTCCGAAGGCATAATAGGCAGTGTTCATTGCAATTACCTGCGCTTCAATGGCCTGATTTTTTTCCATAATGGTTTGTTCGCTTTCTGCTGTTATCACCTCTATTTCTTCTTTCAGCCCGGCAACATTAACATTCAGATTGTTAAGCTCCATTTTCAAAACGGCAATTTCCGAATCTTTGTCACCCATTTGTTTGTTCAGCAGCGCCATCATTTTTTCGACTTCCGCAATTCTGGTGTTCGATGCGCGGAGTTTTGCCTGAAGGTTTTTTACCAGTTCTTTATTTTTCTGAAGCAGGCTATTGATCTGTGCAATGTCTTCGGCGATGCGTTTTTTGGCAACCGATTTTAACTCTCCACCTGATGAAGTTTGAACGGAAACGATTTTTTCAAGGGTTTTAATTGAATCCAGGTTTGCTTGTATTTCGTTCATATCGCCCAATAACTCCAGAATTGAAGCGTCTTTTTGCACAGCCAATTGTGCAATGCTATCTTGTACGGCTTGCATGCGTGCAACCTCCTTTTTGTGCTGACCACATGAAGTAAGCACAACAACTGACAAAATAAATAGTAACTTTTTCATTTGTATCAAAATTTAAAGTGTAAAAAAAACGTGTTTTAAATATCCTTTATTGCCTTGCGGCTGGTTTCCTGAATAATCTGGCTCAAATCAATTGAATCGAACATTTCAAGTATCCTTTTTTCTGTTTCCTCGAATCCAATCCGGAAGAGCTCATCGGCTTTCTTAAAGTCGAACGTATTGAATTTTCTTGTTTCAGGCGGGTCGATCACGAAATCGCATTTGGTTAGGCTTTCCCTTACATTCTGGCTCATTGCCAAACGGAAAGTCCTTTCTGCAACTGCTTTTATTCCTGAAATATTCTCCTGTGTACCGTTGTGGTTCACATGCACACCAATCAGTATCCGGCATTGATTTCGAATACAGTCAACCGGCAGATTGTTGAGCAAGCCACCATCGACGTAAGAATTTCCGTCGATTACCTGCGGCTCGAATATAATCGGAATCGACGCTGAAGCCAATACCCATTGAAACAGTTTGCCTTCATGCTTAATTTCAGAATGACCACTGTTGAGGTTTACGACAGAACAATAAAATGGTTTTTTAAGGCTTGCAAAATCATCCTTTTCAATATTCATTTCCAGGAGCGACAAAACCTTCTTGATGTCAATCAATCCGTTTGAGGGCATTTGCCATTTGAACATCTTCACCATTTTGTTGGCCTTCACCAATTCCAAAATCTGCAAAGGTTCCATGCCAGCGGCATAAAAAACGCCCACCAGCGCTCCTGCACTTGCTCCTGAAATAATTTCGGGTCGGATACCATATTTATGAAGGGCTTCGAGCACCCCAATGTGAACAATGCCCCTGGCTCCGCCTCCACTAAGTGAAATGCCGAATTTATAGGGTTTTAGGTTCTCGTGCATGGATTGTTAATGTATTAACGGCACAAAGTTAAGGTGAATCATTGATCTAATTGTTATATAACTTGTAAAAAATGTTACATGATTCACACCTTGCCGGTTAATTCAATATGAATATCCGGTTATGCACCTATACAGCATTCTGCATCAGTCAGTTGTAGTCATTTATTGTCATTCTGTTGTCATTCCCTGGCAACTTAATGACTACCAAATGACAATTGAGTGACTTTTATGACATTGGGTAATATTACTGTTATCCATTAAATTCAATTATTCCTTTTTACTCAAGTCAGGAAAAGCAATGAACAACATGTTCCTTTCAACGAAAGTTTGTAATATTGCAGGCTTATAAATAAACGCATTTTGACAGAAGAAACCTGCATTTTCTAGGGAGTTTTATACAATATTATTCCGAATTGGCAGTTTATCCTAAAGTCATTCAAAACTCAGCTATTGGGAAAACGGTTTTCATATCGCATATTTTTTGTTGTGGTGTTGTTAATTCTGGCAGGTTGTTCAACTGAAAAAAATACAGTTGTATCGCGTGCCTATAACAATGTTACTGCCCATTACAATGTATATTTCAACGGAAGGGAAAGCCTTCGTGCCGGTGTTGAAAAGGTCAACAAATCGGTGGAAGATGATTTTTCCAAGGTTTTGCCAATCTACAAATCGAGCAACCCAACCACGGCCACAGCTGCAACAGGCGATATGGACAATGCAGTGCTGAAAGGCTCGAAACTGATACAGTCGCACTCGATCACAAAAAAACTAAAACGCAGAAAAAACCAGAGTAAATCCTACATCAAATTTGCCAGTCAGGAAGAATTCAATAATTGGGTTGATGATGCCTATATTCTGATGGGAAAAGCCTATTACTACCAGCACAATTTTGCGGCAGCCATCGAGAATTTCTCTTACGTGGTGCGAAAGTTCGAAGACGATCCGAACAAGCATGTTGCAAACATCTGGCTGATTCGTTGTTATACTGAACTTGAGCGTTATGTTGAAGCTTATGAGTTGATCCAGTTGTTGCAAATGGACGAAACTTTTCCACGGAAGCTCGACGGAGAACTGGCCGCAGTCACCTCTGATTACTATGCCAAACAACTTTTATACACCGAAGGAATTCCTTTCCTGTCAATCGCTGTAAAACAAGCCGACAAAAAGCAGGACAGGCTTCGTTACAAATACATTTTGGCCCAATGGTACCAGGAAACCGGCAATACCGAAAAGGCCTCAGAAACCTTCAGGGAAGTTACCCGGATGAACCCGCCATACACAATGGCTTTCAACGCACGCATCAGCGCTGCCGGCACTTTTACCGGAACCGGCGATGCTGAAAAGTTGAAAAAAGAACTCCGGAAAATGCTTCGCGACAAAAAGAACCTTGAATTCCGTGATCAGATTTATTTTGCGATAGGCAATATTTCAAGGAAAGAAGGAAAACGGGATCTTGCGATTGAAGAATATATAAAATCAGCATCGCTGAGTTCAACCAATATGTACCAGCGCGCGCTCTCGTGCCTCACCCTTGCACAAATATATTTTGACGACCTGAACTACAAAAATTCGCAGAGCTATTACGACAGCGCGATGGTGGTGATCGATGATCAATATCCGAATTATCCGGAAATAGAAAATCGTCACCGCAGTCTCACCCGACTGACTGACAACATTTACACCGTTGAACGTGAAGACAGTTTGCAGCGCATTGCATTAATGGACGAACCTTCAAGAAATAAGTTGATCGATAAATGGATCATGGAAGCTGCCGAGAAAGAAGCCAAAGCCAAAAAGGACGAAGCGGCTCAATTGATGGACCGGAGTTATTTCAGGCAGAATGAAAGTCGCTTTGGCCTGAGCCAGCAACAAGAAGGCGCCGGATGGTACTTTTACAGCCCAACGACTGTTGCCTACGGAAAAGTGGAATTTGAGCGACTTTGGGGAAAACGC
>JAUYTA010000582.1 GCA_030695265.1 Bacteroidota bacterium | reverse complement strand
GAGATACCATAAAAATAAAAAAACACCATTTTCAGCTTCTTCAGGAAAATGCAAATGGCATCGACCAGAATTATTTTAAAAAGCTGGAACAGATTAAATCAGACTCAGGTCAAAAAGTTGAAATTCCGGAAAAACTGAATGCCAAATTGAGAAATTACCAGACCGACGGCTATTCGTGGATGTACCGGCTTTACGAAAACCAGCTTGGCGGCTGTTTGGCCGACGATATGGGACTGGGAAAAACCCTTCAGGCGCTGGCACTTTTACTGAAACTGAAAAAGCAGCAGACATTCTCAATGTTGCCGGCAATTGATTCAGGCAACAAGGTAAATATTGCGTTAACTGATACTTTAGAATCGCCAGTTGCAATACAACCGGCTTCGCTGATCGTTATGCCCACTTCGTTGATTCACAACTGGGAAAATGAAATTCAAAAATTTGCCCCGTCGCTAAAAGTTTATAAACATGTTGGCTCGCTTCGGAACAAATCAGACAAAATGAATCAGGCGCTTGTCTATTACGATGTGATACTGACCACTTACGGAACCTTGAGGAACGACAGTAATATGCTGAGTTCGTTCAATTTCTTTTACCTGATTCTCGACGAAAGTCAAAACATAAAAAATGCTTCGTCGAAAACATATAAAAGTATTCTCGAAATCAGGTCGAAACACAAACTGGTGATTACCGGAACACCCATTGAAAATTCATTGTCAGATTTATGGTCGCAGTTTAATTTCCTGAACAAAGGATTACTTGGTAGTTTGCCTTATTTCAAGCGCGAGTTTATTACCCCGATTGAAAAAAAGAATGATGAAGACCAGCAAAAGAAACTGTTAAAGTTGATTCGCCCTTTTATGTTAAGGCGTTCGAAAGAAGAGGTTGCAAGCGATTTGCCTGCACTGACTGAGCAAATCAGGTATTGTGTAATGACGGACGAGCAACGTGAAATTTATGAAACTGAAAAATCGGCCATCCGGAATACCATTCTGAAAAACATCGAAACAAACGGCATCAAAAAATCGGCATTGGTTGTTTTGCAGGGACTTACAAAACTCCGGCAATTGGCCAATCACCCTTCAATGGTTACCAAAGAAATTGATGCCGAATCGGGAAAATTTGATGAAATATACCGGTGCCTGAAAAACCTGCTGGCCGAAAAGCACAAGGTTTTGATATTTTCGTCGTTCGTTAAACACCTGGAATTACTGCAAACCAAAATTGAATCGAAAAACTGGAAATACTCGCGACTAACGGGAAAAACAACCAACCGACAGGAAGTTATCCGCGATTTTCAGGAAGATCCAGACAATCACATTTTCCTGATTTCGCTGAAAGCCGGAGGTGTTGGCCTGAACCTGACATCAGCCGATTATGTGTTTATCATCGATCCATGGTGGAATCCGGCAGCCGAAAATCAGGCTATCAACCGTGCCCACCGCATTGGTCAGGATAAAAAAGTT
>JAUYTA010000029.1 GCA_030695265.1 Bacteroidota bacterium | reverse complement strand
TTGTAAAGTATAATGAAGCTGTAATTATTGCAATTATTGTAAAAGCAACCAGGATATAGAATTTCAGTTCATCGTTCTCTTTTACTCTCTTGAAATCGCGTTTAAACAAATAATAATGAATAACGAAGTTTGTCCCTGCCAAAAACATGAAGATGGTTATTACATATTGTATGTATGGAGAATAAGCGGAAATACTGGTATTTTTTGGGGAAAACCCTCCCGTGGCAACGGTTCCGAATGAATGGCAGACACTTTCAAAAAGATTCATATTTCCGGCCAATAAAAAAAGAATTTCGGCGACAGTCAGAATAATGTAAATCAGTAACAATCTGTTTCCAACAGCTTTTATTTTAGGCTGAATTTTTTCCTGCAACGACGATTCGAGGGTAAAAAGATGATACCCGCCAATCTGAAGTGTAGGCATAATAATGATTACCAGCACGATAATCCCAATTCCGCCAATCCAGTGAGTCAGACTTCTCCAGAATAAAATTGATTTTGGCAATATTTCAATGTCTGTTAATATAGACGAACCTGTGGTTGTAAAACCCGAAACTGATTCAAAGAATGCATTAATGAAGGAAGGAATGGCACCTGAAAAAAGATAAGGCAAACAACCGATCAGACTGATAAACAACCATGATAATGTTACAGTCAGATAAGCATCTTTTCGGTGAATGGTAACATCTTCAGATTGTTTCCGGGTTGTAAGGAAGAAAAGTAAGCCAATTACCAGACTTATTAGCGATGACAGAATAAAAGGCAATATTTCCTCCGAAAAAATAATAGCAATCCCAATACAAACAAACAGCGCAGCGGCAAGAATAAATAAGTTCCGGCTAATTACTTTAAAAACAATTTTAAAATTGACTATTTTACCCATTTACTGATGCAATTTTGATTTTTGTTGCCTTTCAAAATTTATTGTTTGTGTTGCCACGTATGGGTATTCAGGGAAAAGGTCATGTCCGCAACTTTAGCGTTTAAGTTAAGCTTGCAAAGTTGCCTTTGATTTCATAAAGGAATTGTAAAGTTTTGATGCG
>JAUYTA010000022.1 GCA_030695265.1 Bacteroidota bacterium | reverse complement strand
GCCCATTTCGGAAGCCAGAGCAATGTATTTTTTGATGGTTTCGTTGTCCACTTTTACTTCACCGCTCCACCAGTGATCCCAGGCACAAATACCCGGTTTAATCCACGAAGGATCGGCAATGGCGCAAGGTTCATTCAGATTCATTACGATTTCAGATTCGATTAATTTACCGGGAGTGTCACCAAGCATAATTACCCTCCAGGGAGTTTTGTGTGGAAATTTAAATCTCACTTTATCTCCGGTTTCAGGCTGATCTGGTAAAGGCGCAAGATTGGAACGTACTGAAAATCCGGTTTTTGAATGCCCTTGTTTCAGGTACATTCCGGCATAATCGGTAATATTTGCTTCAGTAATAGCAGCATAACAATCGTCAGCCACTTTTACAGTCATAGGCAATCCGATTACCATCTGATCAGTGATGTCAGAAAGATTACGTTTGAAATATTCGTTTTCCTGTGACGAGCGGTAATTGCCATGATTTGCAGCCCAACAGGTGTGATCTGCGGTGAAATTAAAGGTCACCAGTTCGTCGGTAATCACATAATCGTGGTTGTTTCCGGAACCAATAAACTCAGTTCTGAAAGCTACACCATCATCAAAAACCCGGAAAACGAGATTCATCATTCTTCGGGGGAATTTTTTCTCCTGCATCTGCAGTGTCAGTTCCCTGTAATTGTTCAAAATGGTGGCCGTCCTTTTTAATACCGGCGTCCATGTTTCGTTAATGACTTTGGATGAAGTTTTAAGCACAATCATATCGTTGCCAATTGGAGGTGCCTGCTTAAATATAAAACGGATTTCGGAATTGGCTATAACAGGTTTTCCGTTGAAATAAACACTGAAAACAATCTGACTGCCCACCTCTACTTTGGCTTCTACCAATGAATTGGGCGACATAACCGAATTTTGCGCATTTCCGACGATGTAAATTGTCAGGAAGCAAACTGCACTTAAAATGAATTGTTTCATTTTTGTTGATTGTTAGTTTAGTTGTTTGAATTTCATTTATTTAGATTTTTCAGCAGAGGCTTAAATATAAAACGTAAATTTAACACTTATCTTTACTTCTCAAAACCCAATGATTTGTTCAGGGTTGCATCTTTTAACCTTTCATATTTTTTCGGAAGATTCAGGAAAAACAAACCTCCGCCAAAGAGCATGAAATAGATGTTGAAATTAGGTTATTTAGTTGAATTTTAAAGTATTTCATCCTGAAGTTTATTTTCAGGAAATAGAAACTTTAAGTTCTCTGAAACGTTTTAAACATGTCGTAAAACACAAAAATATTTCAATATGCCAGTTAATATACCGGAAACGGCCCAGAAACGAATTGTAATTATCGGTGCAGGATTTGGTGGCCTGAAATTGGCCCAAAAGCTCGTTGGTTCGGGATACCAGATAGTTC
>JAUYTA010000581.1 GCA_030695265.1 Bacteroidota bacterium | reverse complement strand
GAGAACTGATGTTCCATATCGTTGGTGTACAGATAAATCAGGCTGTTGTCTTTGTCGGTTTGTTCCGGTTTGATCAGCGTTTCATATTCTTCCATGGTAAAATACTTGCCATCGGTATTTTTGAAAAGGAAGAATTTCTCTGCTTTGTCGTAGAATTTATCTTCGGTCAGCATTCCGTATTCGATGAACAAACGCAGGTCGTCCCATTTTGCTTCAAAGTCTTCGCGTTTATCGACAAACAGTTGCGACAAGCGGTCGGCCACTTTCTTCGTAATATGACTGCTGATTTTTTTGACATTCGAATCGCTCTGCAAATACGAACGCGAAACGTTCAGCGGAATGTCCGGTGAGTCGATCACACCGTGCAGAAGGGTCAGGAATTCAGGAACAATGCCTTCCACCGAATCGGTTACAAAAACCTGATTGCTGTACAATTGAATCTTGTTTTTCTGAACTTCGATGGTGTTTTTCAATTTCGGGAAATACAAAATTCCGGTCAGGTTGAACGGGTAATCTACATTCAGGTGAATGTTGAAAAGTGGATCTTCGGCCATTGGATACAACTGGTGGTAGAATTTGTTGTAGGCTTCATCATCCAGATCCACCGGTTTTTTGGTCCATGCCGGAGCAACATCGTTGATCTGGTTATCCTCGTCTGTATCCACTTCTTTGCCGTCTTTCCAGCTTGTTTTTTTACCGAAAACCACCGGTACCGGCAAAAATTTGCAGTATTTGTTCAGGATACCTTCAACCCTTGCTTTTTCCAGAAATTCTTCTGAATCGGCATTGATGTGCATCACGATGTCGGTTCCAACAGTCGTTTTATCCGATTCTTCCAGCATGTATTCCGGGCTTCCGTCGCATTCCCAGCGAATGGCAGCAGCATCTTCGCGGTATGATTTTGAGAAGATTTCAACCTGGCTCGAAACCATGAACGAAGAATAAAATCCAAGTCCGAAATGGCCAATGATTGCATTCGCATCGTTTTTGTATTTTTCCAGAAACTCTTCTGCTCCTGAAAATGCAATCTGGTTGATGTATTTTTCAACTTCTTCGGCAGTCATCCCGATTCCGTTGTCAGAAACGGTAATGGTTTTGGCTTCCTTGTCAATTTTTATGCTCACTTTGGCGTTTGTAATATCGCCATAATAATCGCCTTTTGAAGCCAGGGTGCGGAGTTTTTGTGTGGCGTCAACTGCATTCGAAATTATTTCACGAAGGAAGATGTCGTGATCGGAATACAGAAACTTTTTAATTATTGGAAATAAATTGTCACTGGTTACGCCTATTTTTCCTTTTTGCATTTTTTATAATTTTAGATTAACATTCTATTTAACGTGCAGCATTTTTTCAAAGACTATACCATGATTCAAAAATGACTTTTTGTCACCGAACTTGACAGACTCTCGAAAACTGAATGACAAAAACTGATTTTATTCTGGTATTAACTGACCGAAAAGCAGTTATTTTGCAGCGCAATTTTCAATATATGGAATCCCATGACAAAACTTGAATCTTATTTCGACCAATTCAGAAACGAAATTGTAGGAATCGACCAGCATTTTAAATCGCCGTATGGTGAAAAAGAGATCGTT
>JAUYTA010000017.1 GCA_030695265.1 Bacteroidota bacterium | reverse complement strand
CAATTATTGAGAAAACATGTAACGAATGCAGCAATTAGGCGTCTCTATATTCAGCAACAAAAAACAAAAGCTTAGAAAAACAGAAACCCAGGTTTTATGAAAAAATGTCTTATTTGCGGAATGCTGATTGTTGGATTTCTCTTTTCCAGTTACTCCCAAACACCCGAAAAGAAGCTATACACCGCTACCCGCACTTCAACACCACCGACAATAAACGGAATTCTCGACGATGCTGCATGGCAATCGGGTACATGGATCGACGATTTTACCCAGTACGAACCTTTTAGCGGACGGGCAGCCTCCCAGCGTACCGAGTTCAATATTTTGTTCGACGACAATTGCCTTTATGTGGCCATTAAAGCCTTCGACACAAGCCCCGACAGCATTGTCAACCGCCTGACCCGGCGTGATGAAGCCGATGGCGATCTGGTCGGAGTCATTTTCGATAGCTTTCACGATTTGCGCACAGGCTTCCTTTTTGGTGTTAGCTCGGCAGGAGTAAAATACGACCGTATGGTAATGAACGACGGTGAATATGAAGATCCGTCGTGGGATCCTAACTGGTGGGTTCAAACCTCGATCAACAGTGAAGGTTGGGTTGCCGAGATGAAAATTCCGTTCAGCCAGGTGAGGTTCGATAAAAATTTTGGTACGTTATGGGGGCTTCAAGTGGGCCGGATTCTCTACCGGAAAAATGAAACAGAATTCTGGCAACACATTACGAAAGAAGCGCCCGGAATGGTTCACCTGTATGGCGAAATGAAAGGACTGGAAGAAATTAAACCACGAAAAATTTTCGATGTAACTCCATATATGGTTGCCAAAACCGAAACTTTCAAAGCTGTTCCTGAAAATCCTTTTCTGTCGAAAGGACGCCTTTCAGGAATTAATGCGGGACTGGATGCCAAGATCGGCGTTACCAATAACATGACGATGGATCTCACGATCAATCCCGATTTCGGCCAGGTGGAGGCTGATCCATCGGAGGTAAACCTTTCGGCCTACGAAACTTTCTTCAGGGAAAAACGGCCATTTTTTATTGAAGGGAAAAACATTACCAGTTTTGGATTGGGTATTGGCGACGGCGAAAATGGCAACGACAACTTGTTTTATTCGCGCCGGATTGGACGCAGGCCGCAGGTTTCGCCCGATCTCGAAGACGGTTGGTATGCCGACGTACCCATTCAGTCAACCATTTTGGGAGCCGCTAAATTAACCGGAAAAACAAAAAGCGGACTGTCGGTTGGCTTTATCAACGCTGTAACCAACGACGAATTTGCCGAAATTGATACTGTTGGAGGAAGGTTCAACAGGATGGTAGAGCCGCTCACCAACTATTTCATTGGACGTGTGCAAAAAGACAGTCGCAACGGAAATACCCTTGTTGGAGGAATGTTTACCGCAACAAACCGGTCAATGAACGATGTGGTACGCGATTACCTGCACCAGTCGGCTTATACTGCAGGCGCCGATTTCACCCAATATTTCGACAATAAAAACTGGATGGTTAATTTCAATGCTGCATTCAGCACTGTGCAAGGATCGAAAAAAGCCATTGAGAATACGCAACGATCGCCTGTAAGGTACTTTCAACGACCTGACAACAGCTACTCCGTTTTGGATACAACTCGTACATCGCTGTCAGGAACAGGCGGACGGCTGCAGATTGTCAAGCAAAACGGGAACTGGAATTTTATGGGTGTGTCGATCTGGAAATCGCCGGGCTTCGAAACCAACGACGTGGGCTACCTGCGCGAGGCAAACAATGTTTTATCGGTAGTTTGGGGCCAATACCAACAGTTTGAGCCCAAAGGGATTTACAGGCGATACAGCATTAATGCCGATGTTTATTCGGTTATGAATTTTGAAGGCGACCAGCTGGGTAACGGGCTGGAATGGAATGCCAACATGAATTTAAAGAATTTCTGGAGAGTTTTTACCGGAGGATCTTTCAGGGGCAATAATCTCGATCAAAGTATTTTGCGCGGCGGTCCCATGATGAAAACTCCGGGAAACTGGAACGTTCGTTTTGGTTTTTCGACCGACAGCCGGAAAAAGTTGGTTTTTGAAGCCTTTTCCAATTTCCGTAACGGTTATGCCAATAGCTCAAATAGTTTCTATTCTGAAGGCGGGTTCTCGTATAAACCAACTAATTACCTGGTACTTTCATTCAACCCGAGCTTTAGCAAATCATTCAGCGAACTTCAGTATGTAACTTCAGTAAAAGTAAATCAGGAAAAGAAATACATTTTTGCCAGCATCGACCGCGAAACCGTCAGTGCATCGTTCAGGGTAAATGTAAATCTTAGCCCCGATCTGACGCTCCAATACTGGGGACAGCCGTTTATTGCAACCGGCGCTTACAGCAAACACAAACAGATTGTGAACCCGATGGGCGACAATTTCCCCGATCGATTCCGAATTTATACACCCAACCAGATCAGCCGGGATGGCGATAAATACCTGATTGATGAAAACAACGACCAGCTAACAGATTATCGTTTTGACCGCAAAGATTTCAATTTCAAGGAATTTCTTTCCAACCTTGTTTTGCGATGGGAATACAGTCCAGGATCGTCGCTCTTTCTGGTTTGGAGCCAATCCAGAAGCAGCTCCGATAGCTCCGGAAATCTTAACCTGTCAGATGACTTAGGCGATCTTTTTGATGGCGGTGATAACAAACCGCACAACGTATTTCTGCTCAAATTCAGCTACCGTTTTGGACTGAAATAATAATGCAGAATAACCATTTTTTAGTCACTGCTTCAAACCTGCAAAACAGGTTATTCATCGGCAAAAACAGGCCATTCATGCCATTTTATTTTTCATGATAGATGGATTGATTATACTTTCACGTTGAAAATCAATAATCATGAACCAAAACATTACCATCCGTCAGGAAACTCCGGGTGATTACGCCCGTGTTGTTGAGTTAACAGAAAAAGCTTTCGAAACCATGCCTTTCAGCGATGGCAATGAAGACAAGCTCGTTGAAAATCTGCACAAAGCCAACACTTTTATTCCTGAACTTTCACTGGTTGCCGAAATGGACGGACAAATCGCAGGGCACATCCTGTTCACTCCCATGCGAATAAAAAGCGATCAGGAAACTTTCGAATCGCTTGTACTTGGACCAGTCTCGGTACTTCCTGAATTTCAGAAACAGGGAATTGGCTCACAACTCATTTTAGCCGGACATCAAAAAGCAAAAGAACTCGGATTTCAATCGGTTATCCTGATCGGACATCAGGAATATTATCCGCGATTTGGATATAAACCAGCCTCAACGTGGGGAATAAAAACACAGATACCATTGCCGTCCGACGATGTATTTATGGCTGTGGAACTTATCGAAGGTTCATTATCCGGTGTTTCAGGAATGGTAGTTTTTCCTCCTGAATTTGGATAATTGCAGTAATTACTCTGTGAGGCCTTGTGGTTAAATAGATAAACAAAAAAAAACTATGTGTGCTATGTGTCTATGTGGTTCAATAACAGTAAAAAAAACATGAAAAAAGCGGTAATTATCGGTGCAGGTGTAGGTGGAATTGCCACTGCCGCATTTCTTGCCCAAAACGGATACGCAGTTGAGGTATATGAGAAGAATGCCAATCCGGGCGGCCGCTGCGGACAATTGATTCAGGAAGGACACCGATTTGATTTGGGCGCCACCATTTTGCTGATGCCGTCGCTTTACCGGAAGGTCTTATCAGAATTGGGAATCGATCTGGAAAAGGATTTGGAAACCACTTCGCTCGAACCTGTTTACAAATTGTTTTTCAGCGATGGAAGCGATTTCGCTTTTACCCGGAATCCAGAAAAGATGAAAGCTCAACTTGAAGCCATCGAACCGGGAAGTTTTCCAAAATTTCAGGAATACGTAAAAGAAGGGTATGAGTTTTTCAACCTGTCGATAAACGATTAGCTGGGCAAAAAATTCAATCACCTGTTCCAGTTTGTGAATTTTAAAAGTATGCGGCTACTACTGAAACTGAAAGTTTGGATATTTCACACTGACTATATCAAACGGTTTTTCAAGAACCGGCACCTGCGAATGGCTTTCACGTTCCAGAACATTTATGTGGGCCAGAATCCGTATCAGGCGCCCGCATTTTTTTCGATGCTTCCGGGTACCGAAATTGCCGAAGGCGCTTTGTTCCCGAAAGGCGGAATGCACCGGATTGTTGAAAAATTGCTCGAAAAAGCCACCAGTTTGGGAGTGACCATTCATTACAAAAAACCGATAGAAAAAATCATTCTGAACGGCAATAAAACCGAGGGAATTCTGCTGAAAGATGGGACAATTGTTCATGCTGATTTGGTGATTGCCAGCGCCGATTTGCCATACGTTTACAAGGAGTTGCTGCCCGACAAGGAAGCCGCTGACCGGTTGAAAAAGCAAAAATATTCCTGTTCGGCCATCGTTTTTCATTGGGGAGTCGATAAAGTTTATCCGCAACTCGACCACCACAGCGTATTTCTGAATGATCCTTACAAAGACGGACTGAACAAGATTTTCAAGGAAAAATCGCTCTCCCGAGAGCCGAGTTTTTACATTCATGCACCTGTTCGAAGCGACAAGTCAGCTGCTCCTGAAAATCACGACACGCTGTCGGTGATTGTTCCCGTGGCTCATATAGACACAAAATACGATCAGGACTGGAAAAAACTGAAGCAAACTGCACGTGCCGGAGTGATCAGCCGGTTAAAAAAAGCTGGAATGGACGACATTGAAGATCACATAAAATTCGAAGTGAGCTACCTGCCAAAAACCTGGAAGAAAACCTGCAATGTGACCCGCGGTTCAGTTTTCGGAAGCCTGGGTCATACCATTTTCCAAATGGGTTATTTTCGTCCGCACAACCAACATAAAAAGTATAAAAATTTGTATTTTGCAGGTGGAAGCACACATCCCGGAAACGGTGTTCCGCTAGTTCTTTTGGGAGTAAAACTCACCAGCGAACGTATTTTAAAAGACGCAAAAACGCTCTGATTACAGAACCGTCACTGCGAGGAACAGCCTGTCCCGATGGAGATCGGGAAAGCAGTCTCTCCGCGAATAGATTGCTTCACTACATTTCATTTCGTTCGCAATGATGGTCTCAACAAAATCGTAAATAGTAAATCGTCCAATTGTCAATAACAACATGGAAACAACAGTTCACACGCAAACCGACCTGTACCTCGACATTTTCGATTCCATCGATTTCAAAAAAATTGTCGATCACCCGAATATCCTGATTGCCGCCCATTTCTGGGAACCCGAGCGATATCAGGCAGCCAAAAACTGCTACAAATTTATGCGTGCCATCGACGACCTTATCGACGATTACAAAACCGAGCATGTTACCATTGCTCCTGAAAATCAGGCACAGTTTGAATACCAGGTTTATAAATGGATCAATACGATAATTAATTCAACACAGAATAATCCAGCTCAGGCCGAACTTATCGAAACTGTTGATAGGTTCTGTATTCCTTTTTGGCCGCTCGAAGCTTTTGCAAAGTCGATGATTTACGATATTTACCACGATGGATTTCCTACGTTGCAAGGTTTTATCGACTATGCAGGCGGCGCTTCGGTGGCTCCGGCTTCCATCTTTGTGCATTTGTGCGG
>JAUYTA010000012.1 GCA_030695265.1 Bacteroidota bacterium | reverse complement strand
TTTCGCATCTCATGGGCACCACGATCATTACTGCTTTCACTATACTGCTGGTTGGAATGGCTTATGCCTTCAGGAACTTAAACAACCACTGGCTCATAATCCTGATTATCCTGGGAACAGCCATGTTCATGATCATCCCCTCCATTATTGCCGCGCACACCAAACCGCAACGATCAACAGTCAAAAAGATTGATTTTCGCAACTACGTGTTCCCCTCCAGAAAATTTAAACAGGCTTGGAATCCAAACGCAGAACTTACCCGGAAAGAACCGGAACAGGAAGCTCAGGAACAACAAAGTGTTTGAGAAAAGCTTATTCAACACTCCCCCTTGTTTGTAACAAACGATCAATGTTCAATCGTTTTTTCAGGAAAAGATAAAAACGGATCTCAATATGATGACGAATCCGTGAAATCCTTTTTGATCCGTGAAATTTATTTATACATTTAACATTTTCTAAATACAAACTTATATGACAAAAAAAACAGCTCTTATAACCGGCGTTACCGGACAAGACGGCGCTTACCTAAGTGAGTACCTGTTAAAAAAAGGATACATGGTTCACGGTATCAAACGTCGGTCATCCATGTTTAACACTGAACGCATCGACCACATTTACGAAGATCCACATGTTGAAAACCGCCATTTCAAACTTCATTACGGCGATTTGACCGACAGTATGAACCTTACACGCATTATTCAGGAAACACAACCGGATGAAATTTACAACCTGGCAGCCATGAGTCACGTGGCGGTAAGTTTCGAAACTCCGGAATATACAGGAAATGCCGACGGACTAGGCACTTTACGAATACTTGAAGCGGTACGTTTACTCAAACTAATCGAAAAAACACGTATTTATCAGGCTTCTACTTCCGAATTATATGGAATGGTTCAGGAAGTTCCGCAAACAGAAAGAACACCTTTTTACCCGCGTTCGCCTTATGCGGTTGCCAAAATGTACGCTTACTGGATCACGGTAAACTACCGCGAAGCCTACAAGATGCATGCAAGCAATGGTATTTTGTTTAACCATGAATCGCCCATCAGAGGTGAAACGTTTGTAACCCGTAAAATCACCCGTGCCATCAGCCGTATTGTCCTAGGCATGCAGGATCAGTTATTTTTGGGCAACCTTTCATCGAAACGCGACTGGGGCCATGCCAAAGACTATGTAAAAGCCATGTACCTCATCCTTCAGCAGGATCAACCGGATGATTATGTGATTGCAACGGGTGTCACCACCACCATCCGCGACTTTATTAAATTATCATGTTCCGAAATCGGACTTGAAATGAGCTTTACCGGAGAAGGCGCCGACGAAAAAGGAACTATTACTGCCATCGATGAAAGACTATTCATTGAAAAAGTGGGCGAACGATACCTGGGTGGCATCAAATCACGCATGGCTTCTTCAACAATTGTTGCAGTCGATCCCAAATACTTCCGTCCAACAGAAGTCGATCTGCTAATTGGTGATCCAACAAAATCAAAAACCAAGCTCGGATGGGAACCACAATACGATCTTCAGGGATTGGTTACCGATATGATGAGATCAGACATTAAGCTGATGAAAAAAGATGCATGGCTGCGTGAAGGCGGGTATAGAACAATGAACTACTTCGAATAAATAAACAATTTCACGGATTCAAACGGATTACACGGAGAGCGAATGAGCGAGAGGGCGACAAGGCGACAAGGCGAAAGAGAGATAAAACATCATTATCACTTCATAATTTTTAGCTATCATGGGAAATATTAAGACGCACAAAGATCTTCAGGTTTATCAGGCAGCGTTTAAGGCAGCAGCACAAATACACCAAATTTCGATGTCCTTTCCTCCTGAGGAAAAATATTCATTAACTGATCAGGTAAGGCGAAGTTCACGATCCGTTTGTGCAAACATCGGGGAAGCATTCAGGAAAAGAAGATATCCTAAATCATTCATTGTCAAATTGTCTGATTCGGAAGCAGAAGCCGCTGAAACACAGATTTGGCTGGATTTTGCATTGGAATTCGGCTATATTGACAATGAAAAACATGCGTTGCTCTATGACAAATATGATCATATCTTATCTCAATTAGTCATCATGATCAATTCGCCCGAAAAATGGTGTCATTAACCCGCCCTCTTATCGCCCTCTCGCCCTCTCGCCCTCTCGCCTTGTCGCCTTATCGCCCTCTCGCCTTATCGCCCTCTCGCCTTGTCGCCCTCTCGCCTTGTCGCCTTATCGCCTTATCGCCTTGTCGCCTTGTCGAAATACCCCACATAATCATAAAAAACACAAATAATGGAACACTCTAGTAAGATATATATCGCCGGTCACCTCGGCCTTGTGGGCTCTGCCCTCTGGAAAAACCTTCAATCGAAAGGATACACCAACCTGATCGGCAGAACTATCAGTGAACTGAATCTGATGGATTCCAAAGCTGTAAATGCTTTCTTTGAATCAGAAAAGCCTGAATATGTGATTCTCGCTGCGGCCAAAGTTGGCGGTATTGTTGCCAACAGTACTTATCGCGGACAGTTCATCTACGAAAATCTGATGATCCAGAACAATGTGATACATGCGGCTTACCTGAACAAAGTCACGAAGCTGCTTTTTCTTGGCAGTACCTGTATTTATCCACGTGATGCACCACAACCCATGCCCGAAGATTGCCTGCTAACCGGGCCCCTTGAATATACCAATGAGCCTTATGCCATTGCAAAAATCGCAGGAATTAAACTATGCGAAAGCTACAACCTGCAATACGGAACCAATTTCATCTCGGTGATGCCCACCAACCTTTACGGGCCAAATGACAATTTCGACCTTGAAAAATCGCATGTATTGCCAGCCATGGTTCGAAAAATGCATCTGGGCAAATGTCTGGAAGAAAACAACTGGGATGCCATCCGCGAAGACCTGAACAAACGCCCGATTGAAGGAATTT
>JAUYTA010000001.1 GCA_030695265.1 Bacteroidota bacterium | reverse complement strand
TATCTGAAATCAGTTTTTGGAAAAAATAAAGTAAGCCGATAATGATTCTTTGGGATAAATTTGATTCTAGTTTTAAGAAGAATACTTCTGCCAATGCTTTTTACATAGGTGGGAGGTTTTATTCGTACAATGAATTTGTCGAATATATTTCCGGCAGTCAGCAATTATTGCAGAAGAATATTGGACAATCAACCGGGCAAAACGTTGGCGTAATTTGCAACGATTCTATCGAAACATTTGCTGCAATTTTCGCGATTTGGTTTTCGGGCTGCTGTTTTGTGCCGCTTCACCCGCTTCACCCAACAATTGTAAATAACGAGAAAATCCAGCAATCAGGTCTGCAATTTATCTTCGATTCGGAAACAAATCAGTTTCCTATCTATTCACAGGTGAAACACATTTGCAATAAAGAGATAATGAGCGCCGAACCATTGACGATTAATCAAGAGATGAACCGTGCTTACATCCTTTTTACTTCAGGGAGCACCGGAAAACCAAAAGGAGTCCCGATCAATTTAAAAAACCTAAGCGCTTTCGCCGAAGGGTTCCTGGAACTTTATCCCGATTTAACTTCCGAAGATCGCTTCCTCCAAACATATGATTTAACCTCCGATGCCGCGTTTACAGGTTACCTGATTCCTCTTTTGTTGGGAGCAACCGTTTTTACCATTCCTGCGGGAGGATTCAAGTATCTTTCAATTGTAAAAATTCTTCAGGAACAGCAAATTACCTGGACTCAATTTACACCCTCGGTACTTAACTATCTTCGCCCGTATTTTAAGTCAATTCGTTTTGATTCTTTGAAACATTCCCATTTTGGCGGCGAAACTTTACCTTTTGATTTGGTTTCTGAATGGGCCAAATGTGTTCCAAATGCCGAAATATCGAACATTTACGGGCCAACAGAAACAACCATCACCTGCACCATTCACCGAACCAATATTGATCAACTAAAAGAAAAAGTTCACAACGGAATTGTATCTATCGGGAAGCCGCTGAATGGCGTGAAAATTCTGATAATTGACGAAAAAGACCAAATTGTTGCTGATAGTGAAAAGGGAGAACTCTGCATCGGGGGAGCGCAGGTGATGGATGGCTACCTGAGTGCAATGCAGACTGAAAAAAATCCATTTTTTGTTTCTGAAAATCCGAAAGAGTACTATTATCGAAGTGGCGACCTTGTTGTTCGCGACCATGAAGGCTTTTTAATGTTTTGCGGAAGAAAAGACGATCAGCTAAAAATAAGTGGATACCGTGTTGAACCTGCTGAAATTGAGCTGGCCGTGAGTAATGCGGCCAATGGGATGAAATCGAAAGCTTTTGGATTTCAAAATAAAGGTGGCACTGAAAGCATCGTGGTTTTTATCGAAAAATTTGACGAAGAACCGGAAAAACTGAAAGAGAAACTGCGCACCCTTCTTCCTTCAGCATTAATTCCTGAAAAGGTAATCTCTATCAGGCAATTCCCGATCAATATGAACGGGAAAATTGATAAATCAAAACTCTTTGAGGAATATTCAACCCAGATTTATGGATAATATTGAAGTAGAAATCAGGAATAACCTGTATGAATTTTATGATTGCGTGGCTCAAAACTGTGGAATTTATTCTGAAAAACAAGATCACTGGTCGGTTATCAAAAATATCCCCAAAGTTTGGCCCAGAATAATTTACAGAATCAATACTGAAATTGTTGAGCAAAAAACCTCCGTTATTTTTTCTGAGAAAATTAAATCTGGTTCCTATCCTGAATTGCTGATTGCCGGAGATGAAAACATTCAACAAATTGATCCGTTTTTAAGAATGCTGGGTTTTTGCCCGTTTTCGGCCTGGAAAGGAATGGCTCTCACAAATAAGTTCGGCATTGTTTCGCCTCAATTACCCGAAACAGTCAAAATTGTTCGGTGCGAGAGCTCAGATGATATTGACCAATGGATACAAATTGTTTCTTCGGAACTGATAGCACCTGTACAATTTGATAAGGTTCTGCTGGAAAGTTTAATTGTTCATTCCGGAGTTG
>JAUYTA010001054.1 GCA_030695265.1 Bacteroidota bacterium | reverse complement strand
TAGCCACAACGTATTCCGATTCACCATTTACGGAAAGGTACTTCCGGTAATTCATCGCCAGAAGTATCGTTTTGTACTTCAAAGAATCATGCGGAGTGATTGAATCATTCAGGAATTGTTTATAGACAATATAGTCAGGATCTATGCATTCCAGCCGGGCAATCATTGCTGAAACTGATTCGCCGGGATCTGAATTTAGCAACTGAGCAACGTAAACTGAATCTCTTGGAGCGCTAACTCCATCATAATCAAACTTAACAATGCCTTCCTGAAGTGCTTTTATGAAATTTAAGACCAAGCCTGTTAGCTGTTGATCTGCAGCTTCCTTTATTACAATGTCTGTCTTATTTTTTCCGGTTAAGGCAACACGAATCTGTTCGATTTGATTTTTATCCGAAACCAAGCCAAAATTGTTCGGTGATTCAATTGCATCAAGCCATTCGTTGGCAGTTTTTATGTTTTTATTCGATGAAAACCAAAATTGATTGTCATCATTAGAGGTATAGAAATTCTGAACCATCGGATCTTCGGTCACGATTTTCATTGGTGTTTGTTTCTGCACACATCCAATGGCGAAAAAACAAACCGACAGGCTAATTAAGAGAATTTTTTTTGATGCTGAAATGCCTGTCTTTGTCATAAGATGATTCATAAACGAGTTTTTTATTGTAGTTTGATTTGATTACAAAATAGGGTTTTTTTACGACTGTATGTGTTACACAATTTTTGTAAAGAGTTACATTATTCACAGTTCAACACCCACAAATGTCAGAAGGGAAACTTGTGGGTGTTGTAAAAATAAAATTCTCAAAAACAAACTACAAAAGTCTAATTGGTTCCAATATTACCATGACTTATGATGTTGGCAGTAATTGCTGATGTTTGATAAATGTTGATATAACCAACATATACCAACCAGTTTTCATAAGTGATTGCAGTTCCGCTGTCAAGTGTTCTGATGTTGGTATAACTTTTACCGGTAGTTCCATTAACATTGCTCAGCGTTTTTCTAATCGTCCCATCATCTACTGATGCGATTGAGCCAAGGTTGATGGTGGCAGGGTATGATTCGCCTGAAATAGTGCCAATTAGCGAAATGGTTACCAGGGTATTTCCATTTTCCCTTTTTTCGAACAGCGCCGTTCCCGAAACACCATAAACTCCAATTGTACTCAGTACATAAGATTTTTTGGTAGTGGTTATTACATTTCCACCAATATCGCCTTGTGCAAGAATTACAGTGGGTTCGCTGCTGCTTTTAAGAACTTTGATACATCCGTCGTAAGCAATCAACTGACTGTAAGTCATATTTACCACTGTTGAACTTTTTCCGGTTGCATCAACAGGACTCAGCGTTTGTACAACTACGCCTTCTTCAACAGTTGAATACATGTGCAGGTTTGCAGGATGAGTTCCCGATGGGGCATTGGTCAGCACAATATCGATGGTCGTTGAAGTGTTACTGGTTTCGGTGAAAGTAACTTTTCCTGATACGCCAAGCACGTCTTTTACAGCAAGATCGTATGACTTATTTTGTCCGGGTGCATCATCTTTATCACATCCGCCGGCTAACAAAAGTACTGCTGTAACCATTGTTAACAGGATTATTCCTTTTCTAATTATGAACATTTTACAAGGTATTGGTATCTTTCCGCTTCTGGCGGATCAGCTGTGAATGTATTTTCACACAGCAAAGATGGATACTTTGAACCCTGTAAGTGTTACACAACAATTTGAAAGAGTTACATCATTCTCACATTCCACACCAGAGTTTTTTATTTCATTTTCGCAACCGCTTCCTCCGTGGCTTTCAGGATGGCTTCGTTCGAAAGTGGCGTACCAACTGCCTGTTTCATCCATTCGTTCGGCGTTAACTGCCCCAATGCGAAAATGCGCAGCACTTCAGGAGCAAACTCGTGCGTTTTGAAATGTTCTTCCAGCTGGAAATGAATGAGGTGGCCGAATGCGTAATTCGGCAGGTACATCGGCGAGTTGATCATGTGCGAATAAATGCCCAGAATGGGTTGATCCTTCATACCAAAAACCGGCGCGTAATAAGTGTTCCAGATGTCTTTGGTGATTGTCAGAACTGCGTCGCGCAATTCAGTAGCCGTAGCATTCGGGTTGGCGTACAGCCATTGCCACATTTTCATATCCACCACCGAAACGCCCATGATTTCGTAAAGCGACCAGAAAATATCCAGTGTTTTCAGGGTTTCTTTCTCCGGATTCGTGTCTTTCATATTCAGCAAAAACAAGTCTCTTTCCTGAAATACAAATGCCAGCGCTTCGGTAAAAGCAGTATTCGGAACACCGTTGATCATGTAATTCGGAACATCGTTGAGTGAAATAGTTTGTTCCACATTGTGACCAAACTCGTGAATGGCAATGTTGTAGCCTTTGTAATTCATGCCGGTGGCCGGAATACGGGTGCGCAAATGTGCTTTTTCAGCTTTCATCGAAGCGCCCCATGCATGTCCTGAACCTCGGGCAGGATCAACAGCAATGCGCGAGGCAAGAAAAGCAGCTTTTTCTTTGGTGAAACCCAACTTTAGAAGTAGGTTTCCCAGATCGGCTTCGAGCGCCTGTGCATTCGGGTATTTCTTTTGGGTGATCGAATTCAGCATTTCTTCGTTGATCGAACTGCGGGCTTTGAAGCCGTCGTACCAAATATCCCATGGAGCCAGGTCGCGTCCCAGTCGTTTTTTTATGATTTCGGCCACTTCCTTAATTTGCGGTGAAGCCAGAAATTCGGTGAACAGTTTTTCCACTTCAGGCTGCGGAACCTGCATTCCTGCCGAAAACGCGCGCTGAATGGCGGTTGGCATGGTCGGACTAAATTCATCGACTGCCTGAAAAACATGGAAGTTATTCAGGATTTGCTGGTAACGTCCATCGGTTTCAGCCGGACTTTCAGTTTTTGCACCTGCAACAAGCACCTCGTTGGTAACCGGGTTCCAGTCCTGATTTCCGGAGTTAATCACCACTTTCGGAATCGACTGATCGACAATCCGCTGCATTACCTGATAGATCAATCCCTGTTTTTCGTAGCCCACTTCTTTGTTGGAATAGTTGGCCTTTATTTCGTCACGCAGGTTCCAGTGACTCAGTAAAACCATGTCAGCCGGAAAAAGCTTCTGGTTGTCTTTGTTCAGCAAATTACCCATGTAAATGTTGTAGTTGGCAATGTAGGCATCGCCTTCAGCCGAAACTTTCGATTCCTGCTGAACCAGTTCCGAAGGTACTCGTGAGTTGAATACATCGCCCATCCGTGCAAAACCCCATTCCAGCGGCGACCATTCCGACGCGAGTTGGTTCTTTTCTTCGGTTGAATAATACGGAAAGTTGAGGGCAACGATGAAAGCGATTTTGTTGCCGTAAAAATCGTTCATCAGGTGGGCGCCCGGATTGTAACCTGCAAACAGTGGGTCGATGGGCAGAACTTCACCCTTTTGAAGCTGCACATTCTCCTGCATGTCGAGCGAAAGTTTGTTGAAATGTCCGTACAGCGATTCGAAATACTCCGAAAACCGGGTGAAAGTGGCTTCCTTTTTTTCCGGATCTCGTATGAAATTTTCGGCACAGAACGTAATAAATTCATCAGCGGTTCCATCGGCATCGCGCCAAAGCGAGGCGGCATGTTTGACTCCTTTTTCGGTAAGGGCAGCATCACTGCCCGGATTTTTTTCTCTGATGGCTTTGATGGCCGCGAAAACGGTGGCTTCGGAAATTCCGACCAGAGCGCCTTGTTTCTTTTCGGTTTTCTGACAAGCTGAAATCATAACAAAACAGGCTAAAATGAAAATGAAATTTTTGATCATATCTTATGTGAGTTTTTTGTTGTTCGATTGAAAGCCCAAAATACCAAAAAATAAAAGATTAATGCTATGATGTTTGGCAGGGTGGTACGCCATAAATAATTATCTTGCAAAATCAATCGATTCAGGTAATTCGGCCATACAAAGAGTGACTGAATCGTTGAATCGACTGATTAAATGATTTCTTATCAAATATCTGCAAGATTATGATTGCTGGAAAACGAATTCTCGGGTACATTTCAAAAGCTCAAACTGAAGATATTAATCCATTTTATATATACGACATTCAGGCCATTCGGAAAAGATGTGCTGATTTCACTTCAATTTCTTATCAGAACAAATCCATTCACTTTGCCACCATGGCCAATATCAATCCTGAATTTTTAGCGGTTGTGAAGAGTTCGAACCTGAATGTTTTTGTAAACTCGCTGAAACATCTTGAAAGTGTTAAGGAGGCTGGATTTAAAGGCTCAGAGATCGTTTTTACCTCCTCTGCCATGTCGGAAAAAGTGATGAAAATCGTTTGTGAGGAGAACGTGCAGGTCAATCTTGATTCTGTCGGTCAGCTCGAACTATGGCAGAAATTAGTTCCTGAAAAATCGGTTGGCATTCGCTGCAACATTGGCGAATTGGTAACGCCGTATTCTACCCGGGCAGGTTTTTTCCTGGGAAAAGAAAGCAGGTTGGGATTAACCGTCGATGAAATTAAAGGAATCGCAAACAAGCAAATTATCAAAGGATTGCATTTGTATGTTGGCACCGATATTTTTGATATTGATTATTTCATAGGTTGTTATAAAGCCCTGATCGAACTTTCGTATGATTTCCCCAACCTTGAATATTTGAATTTTGGCGGAGGTTTTGGCGTTTCGGAGCAAGGCGATGAATTCTTTGACATCAAAAACTATGGCGAAACAGTGAGCGCCCTGATGGACGAAGTTTCGTTGAAAAGAGGACAGTCGATACAACTGATTCTGGAACCCGGACGAATAATTGGCGGGGAAGCCGGTTATTTTGTTTGCCAGGTGACGGACGTAAAAGCAAGGAAAAACCAGGTTTTCGTGGGGG
>JAUYTA010001053.1 GCA_030695265.1 Bacteroidota bacterium | reverse complement strand
CAGGAAATCATTCAAAGGAATAAAAAATTGAACTTCAGGAAATACTGAGTGTTTATAAGGGCATGATAAAAACAGCATTGATAACCGGAGCTGCCAAAAGAGTAGGAAAGGGGCTTGCGCTTCACCTTGCTACGCAGGGATGGAACATCGCAATTCATTACAATACATCAACGGAGGATGCGATAAAACTTCAGGATGAGTTGAAATCATCTTTTCCCAGTCAGAAGTTTGAACTTTTCAGCGCCGACCTTAATGTCACTTCGGAAGTGGAAAACCTTGTTCCGCAAGTGATTCAAAAAATGGGCAGCGTTGATTTGCTGATCAACAATGCATCGGTATTTGATCGTGGCGATTTTGCTGACACAACTACTGATTTTCTTGACCGTCAGATGAATGTGAATTTCAGGGCGCCGTTTATTCTGATCCATAATTTTGCACAATTGGCAAAAGAAGGAACCATTATCAACTTTGTAGATACACGGATTGTTAACAACAAATCAAACTTTGCGGCCTATTCGCTGTCGAAAAAAGCATTGTGGGAATTGACAAAAATGACAGCGCTAGAATTGGGCCCGAAAATTCGTGTAAATGCAATTGCACCGGGATTGACACTTCCGCCGGAAGAAAAAGGGGAAGATTACCTGTTGAAACTGGCCGTGAATATTGCGATGAAACGCCCGGGAGGACTTGAGCCAATTTTGAAAAGCCTGGATTATATTCTGAACAACGATTATTTAACTGGTCAGCTTTTGTTTTGTGATGGTGGTGAAAATCTGGGGTAGTGTTTAAATAAACGAGTTTCTGATTATGTCATTGACAATTAGGAAAGTAAACGGATACTCAAAAAGGAGGTTACATGGCACTCATCCGCGTAAAAAATTTATTGTTACGAACCTTCATCGGTTTTAATCCCGAGGAACTGGCAAACATGCAGGATGTTGTAATTAACATCGAGATTGAGGCCGACATTCCGGAGGAAGCATTGCTGGCAGATGAACCAGTTGGAATTTACAACTATAAAACCATCACCAAGCAAATCATTCATCTGGTTCAGAACAACCGTTTCAAGCTGTTGGAGGTACTTACAAAGAATATCCTGGATCTTATTATGACCGATAAACTTGTGTGCCGGGCCCGCGTGGAAGTGGACAAGCCTCATGCCCTGCGTTTCGCCGAGTCGGTTTCATTTGAAATGGAGGCAAAAAGATGAACGATTGCATTATCGGTATTGGTTCAAACATTGAAGCCGGATATCACATTCCAGAGATGTTAAGGTTTTTGGCTGCCGATGTTCAAATTGTTCAGGTTTCGCAAATGGTTCAGACTAAACCGATCGGAATTACGGAACAACCCGATTATACGAATGGGGCAGTCAGAATACAAACTGAAATGGAACTTGAAGAATTATCTTCCTATTTAAAGCAATTGGAAGACCTGATGGGAAGGGATCGGACTCAGAAAAAATTCGGACCGAGAAACATTGACCTCGACATCCTGATTTGGAACAACGAAGTGGTTGACCCTGATTATTATACACGTGAATTTCTTCGGAAATCGGCTGCAGAACTGGGATTTGAAAATATTGAATTATAAAAATCAAGAAAATGGAAATTTTAAATAGCAGAAAGTGGTTACTCCTGATTGTCGTATTTACAGGTTTGTTCCTGAATTCGTGTAAGGATAATAACGAACCGGAAACACCTGAATATGAATACTATATTTCAAACCAATACAAATCGGAGGTATCCGCGCAGATAATTAAATTCAAATTATTGGGTGCACAAACACAGTTTCCTGAAATTGCAGCTTTTTCGGCTAAGGCAACGAATGATATTTTAATTCATAAAGTTACCTACAGAACCTCGCTGCAAGGTAAAAATATAAAGGCATCAGGACTGGTGTATTTGCCAAAAACTGCCGGTAACTACCC
>JAUYTA010000572.1 GCA_030695265.1 Bacteroidota bacterium | reverse complement strand
CTGACAATACCAATGCAAAATTAGCTCCCGGATAAAAGAAAGAATTGTTATCTGTCGGCAAGGTTGAAGACCAGTCGTTACGTCCTGATATTTGAACATTAAGGATACTTTTATAGTTCAGTGTTAATATACTAATCGCACCAATTACCCGTTTTTGTTCAATTTTCGACCTGTTTCTTTGTTTATCAGGCGGGATGTTATTTAATGCAGCAAAATTCGGGTCAAGAAATGACTCACCCGAACCGGCAACCGATTTATAGTAATAATCATAAACTGTACTTCCTACCTTAAAATCAATATTTAAATCGCCAACTTTTTTCTTTAGCATGGCAAAATATTCATAGGTCATCGACCGGTTATTGGCGACAGCATCATCAATTATACCACCGTAAGAGCGCGCCAGGTTTGATTCAGGATGACGAAGCATGTAATTTTGGTCGGCATAAATATCCATACCGAATTTGCCTCTGAATGTCAGCCAATCTGTTGCGTGGAAATTCAAAACCGAAACACTGGTTATGCGTGAAGTTTTTGTCCAATATTTGTTTTTGTTAATATTGAAATATGGATTTTCATAAGCATCTGCTGTTCCGGTAAATTGTCTTCTTGTACCGTCAACATTTAAAAAATTGCTGGCATCATCTCCTGATGGCCAAATTAACAAACCGATCATAGGTCCGCCAGAACTTTTAAAAACCCTGTCAACATAATCGTTGGTATAAGCCATTGAAAAGTCGAAATCAAAATATTTTGACAATTCGCCTTTGATAGAATTTGATAAACTGAACTTTTCCTGAGCAGTACCAGGAATTACCCCTTCCGAATTATTATAAGTTGTTGAAAGACGGTATTGGGTTTTTTCACTTCCACCTTCGAGGGAAACATTGTGCTTACTCGAAAATCCGGTTTGAAAAAATGGAGTAATATTATCGTATAAGGTCGAATCTGAAGCATAGGGTTCTCCAAAATAGGTAAATACGGTATTGTCTGTTATCCCGTTCAATCCCTGACCATATTTTCGTTGAATTTCAGGATATTTATTGATTTTTACGACTGCAAAATTATTGCTGTACTTCACTCTTAAATCACCTGCTTTCCCACGTTTGGTTGTTATTACAATGGCACCGTTTGAAGCTTCAACCCCATAAAGCGAAGTTGCTTCCGGACCTTTAAGGACTACGACAGATTCAATGTCTTCGGGATTGATGTCAGCAGCTCTGTTTGAAAAGTCAACACCTCTGTTTTCGAGCGACATACCACTTACCCCTGCAGTAGCAAAACTATTGGTAGAGAAGGTGCGGTTGTTGTAAGGCATCCCGTCAACAATGTAAATAGGC
>JAUYTA010001043.1 GCA_030695265.1 Bacteroidota bacterium | reverse complement strand
GCTAAATTCGCACGCGGCAGAACACGGCGCACGGATGACAGCCATGCACAAGGCCACCGACAATGCTACGGATTTGATAAACGAACTGACACTCACCTTTAACAAAGCACGGCAGGCGGCCATTACCAATGCTATTCTTGAAGTTACCAATGGCTCTGAGGCACTCAACGGATAGAATTATTTCGATACAATTTAGATTTCAGGTCATTAATTTGATCGGGATTTTTTTTCGAAACTGAGTATAATTTGCTAACAGAACTGATTTCACAAAATTATTTTCAAATTATACGATATTTTCTTTCTTTAATATGCTGAAAATTTGAATTTAGTACGTTAAATTTGTTTGAAAGTAAACTGGTATTCCTAAAATATTTGAAAATATGAAACGATCTCCTTTTATTATTTGGTTTGTATTGTTGGTGTTTTTGATTAATAGCTGCAATCTGGATAATCTGGATTTTGAAAAATTATCAAAAACTATGAATCTGAGTCCTGAATTTGTTGCTCCGGTGGCCAAAGCCAATATTACGGTTTGGGACTTAATCCAGTCGGCAAACAAAGAAAACGAAGATGTAATCACAAAAGATCAGAATGGACTTATAAAAATTGTTTACAAACAGAACGACCTTTTTAACTACAATGTTCGCGATTTTCTTGATTTTCCGGGTAGTCAGAGTTTCTCTTCCGGAAATAAAGTTTTAGGAGATATAACTCCTGATGATGTTAAAGTTTCGCGAAATATTAGTTTAAACGAACTGATTTCCAATACGAATGGAGCTTTAAATGATTTACTTCAGTTTAACGGAATGACCATTCCTTTTCCCAGTACTTCTATTACAAATATTGAGTCTAAGTTCAGCCTGGATCCGATTACCGATTTTACTTCAATTACCCTTAGCAAAGGTTCATTGGGAATAGTGATGGAAAACAAACTGAAGGTACCTATTGCGATTCAGGGAAATCTGTTTGACATAGGTAACAATCGTGTAATTACTGAGTTTACTTTTACAAATATTGCCCCCGGTGAAAAGAAAAGTTCATCCGCAAGTTTGGCCGGGAAACAATTATCGAACATTATCGAATTCAGATTGACTTCTTTTGCGACTACAGGATCGACAACGCCCGTTACTGTCAACCTTACCGATTATTTTAAGATGGATTTTAATTTGTCTGGGTTAGGCATTTCGCAAGGAAACCTGATTATCAAAAATTCGCAAACGTTGGAGGGTACTTCAGATGTCTTCAAATTTGATTTTCCTGAACCCGATCTTAAGGCTTTTTCGGCTGTACTTAAAAAGGGAACTATTTTGGTTAAAACCACCAATACGTCAAAAATGACTGGATCGGTTAATCTTACATTGAATGAAATTAAAAAGAATGGTGTGCCGCTTCAGATAAATGTTCCGCTTAGCGGAAGTTCTACAACCATTGATCTTGCTGGTGCCAACATCAATTTTGCGTCCGATCCGGTGGTTCCTTATAACCAAATCCCTTACGTGTATTCTTTAACGGTTAACAGTACTGCAGGGTATATAAATTATTCGGCCACCGACATAATTAAAATGGATATTACTTTGAACGGTCTTGAATTTAAGTCGATTACAGGTGATTTTGGGAAACGTGCCATTACGGTTGATCCGGATGTATTTGATTTGAATGTTGATATGCTCGATAAAATTGATGGTAGTTTTAAATTGGCCAATCCCAGTCTCGTGCTGACCATTCGCAATTCAATCGGGATGCCTGCAAAAGTGGATCTTGATTTCATTGCTACCAACAAGGATGGGAAAACTGTTGCATTAGATCCTCAGGTTTTTACTATTCCTGTTCCGGCCAATATCAATGCAGGAATTGCAACAAAAACTATTGTGTTCAATAAAGACAGCTCAAACATTGTGGATTTCATCGCTTTGCCACCAACCGGCCAGATTTCTTATAGTGGGAATGTAAATTTTAACCCGAGTGCCACCCTGATAACGCCTCAAAACCCTAATTTTTTAGATATTGATGCAACATTTGCGATTGATATGGCGATGGAACTTCCACTGGAATTGCAGATAAGTAACCTGGCGTTTAAAGACACTTCAGGAATAAATGGTAGTGATTACGACAAAATAGAATCTGCAGAATTAATTCTCAACGCGAAAAACGGCATTCCGTTGGACATCGACATGCAACTTATATTTATAGATACGTTGCAGAATATTCAATTTGGCGCTTCAAAAAAGACGAAGATTCTGTCAGCTGCACAGGTGAATTCTTCCGGTGTAATTACTCCGGTTCAGTCATCGCAAACTTTTAGTCTCAATGCGGTTGAGATGGAAAACCTTAGGAAAGCCAATGGAATAGTATTTTCAGGAACGGTAAGTTCGCCTTCCGGGGGAACAGTGGCTGCTCCAATTATGTCGGACAGTAAATTAGAGATGAATGTGGTCATCAAGGCAAAAGTTAACCTGTAAAACCTATCCGGAATGAAAAATTTACTTACTATAATAATTTTGATTGGCGGTTTGATGTTCGGAAAACCATCGAACGTTTCAGCCCAGGAAAGTACCACTTTGCAGTTTATGAAAGGATTGTCTCAATCTGAACTCATGAATCCGGCATTGCACAACGATTCGAGTAAAGTAGTAATTGGTTTGCCCGGCTTATCAGGAATGTACTTCGATATCAATAGTGGTTTCCCTATCAACAGCCTGATACACAAGGGAACGGGACAATTGGCCGACTCACTGGTACTTGATATTGACAAATTCCATAATTCCCTTAGTACAACAAATTCCATACAGCAAAATCTCAGTATTCCTCTTTTCTATCTGGGAATCCGGATCAAAAAATCGTTTTTCAGTCTGGGGATTTCAGAAAAGGAAGTGGCTCAGTTTACTTTTGCTAAAAGTCTGGTAACATTCATAAAAGACGGAAATGCCCCATACATGGGTCAGAATTTCGACCTGGGAGATCTGGATCTTGATGCGTTTCATTACCGCGAATTTGCTTTTGGCTATTCCAATGAACTAATTAAAAATAAATTAACGATTGGGGGAAAAGCAAAACTTTTATATGGAAAATTTGCCTTGCAAACCGGACGAATGAATTTGAAAGTTGAAACCGCTGCCGATGGCTCCTATCTTAATTTAAGTTCCGACATGCAAATTAACCTCTCGGCACCTATTACCGTTGAATATGACGTTGATGGATATTATACAGGCATCAACGGCGACAACGTGGATCCGAAAGATTACATGCTTCAGAAAGGGAACATGGGGATGGCATTCGATCTGGGCGCTGTTTACAAGTTAACCCCCAAAATAACGCTCTCCGGAAGCATTATTGATATCGGGAAAATTTCCTTTAAAGAGGATATTAACAGCCTGAATCATTTATCAACCTACAAATGGGACGGAATTGATTTTTCAAAATCGATTGACGAAGCACAAGCGGATTATGTCGATCCATCTGATTTGGTGGACGATGAAATGAAAAAAATTGAAAATTCATTCAAGCCCAAAAAGAGCCAATTCGGATCAGAGGCATTTGATGTAAGCATCCCGATGAAAATATATATTGGTGGTACTTATGAAGTAAGCAAAAATATAAATGTAGGCATACTCGACCGAATGTATAAATATGGTAATGTCAGTAAAAATACATTGACTTTTTCAGCCAATACGCTAATTGGTAATTTTTTAAGCCTGACGGGATCTTATTCAATAATTGGTGACGCAGCCACTAACCTTGGACTTGGAATGGCCATCCGCATGGGTTATATGCAATTTTATATGGTGGGCGACAATGTTTTGGCAATCGCAGATCCTTCAAAGGTTGAGTTTGCCAATCTCAGGTTTGGTTTGAATTTTCTGTTTGGAAGACAGCACAAGACTAAAACAGCAGAACCTTCAGAAATTCAATAATATAAAAAGGGAGGCAACTCCCTTTTTTGTTTTGCGTTAAGAAATCAAAATGAAAATACTATCCGGTACAGCCATAAAGTTAATCGCATGGTCGTTTCCCAATAAATTACTAATTTTAGCGGCTCTAATTTTGAATAGCTATGAATTTATTTATAATTCTTTCAATTAAAAATTTTCTGACGACTATTGGTATAATCGTTATCATTTATTACGGGCTTAAATTTTTAGGACGTTTACTATTTCCAATTGTGGTTAAAAAAGCTGTAAACAACATGCAGGCCCGGCAATCGTCGTATCAGACCGAAAGGAAACGCGAGGGGGAAGTTACGATCGAAAAAGATCCCAGGAAACAGGGGAATCAACGAAACAACGTCGGCGAGTATGTTGATTTCGAAGAAGTTGAATAGCAAAATTCCAATTTTAAAATCTTGCATCTTGAAATTTGGAACAACAATCATCAATTATAATTAATCAATCATCAATTATATAGTTATGGCTCAGGAAGATGTTTTTAAGAAGCTCGTTGCACATTGTAAAGAATATGGTTTTGTATTTCAGTCGAGTGAGATTTACGATGGGCTGGGAGCCGTTTATGACTACGGACAAAATGGCGTTGAATTAAAGAACAACATTAAAAAATACTGGTGGGATTCGATGGTTCTGCTGCACGAAAATGTGGTTGGACTTGATTCCGCTATTTTTATGCACCCGACCATCTGGAAAGCTTCCGGCCATGTGGATGCGTTTAGCGACCCGCTGATTGACAACAAAGACTCAAAGAAACGTTACCGCGCTGATGTGCTGATAGAAGAACAATTGGCCAAATTCGAGGATAAAATAGAGAAAGAAGTTGAGAAAGCTAAAAAGCGTTTTGGCGAAACTTTCGATGAAAAACAATTCCGCGAAACCAACGGACGTGTTCTGGAAAATCAGCAGAAATGGAACGATTTGCAGGCACGGTTTGTAAAAGCGCTTAACGACAGTAATCTGGACGAGCTGAAACAAATTATCATCGATCAGGAAATTGTTTGCCCGGTTTCGGGAACCCGCAACTGGACCGATGTTCGTCAGTTTAACCTGATGTTTTCGACTGATATGGGAGCTGCCGCCGACGGAGCAATGAAAATTTATCTTCGCCCCGAAACGGCCCAGGGTATTTTTGTGAATTACCTGAATGTGCAGAAAACCGGGCGTATGAAAATTCCTTTCGGGATTGCACAAATCGGAAAAGCTTTCCGAAATGAAATTGTAGCCCGTCAGTTTATTTTCCGTATGCGCGAATTCGAACAAATGGAAATGCAGTTCTTTGTCCGTCCGGGCAGCGAATTGGAATGGTTTCAGAAATGGAAACAGACACGAATGAACTGGCATCAGGCGATTGGATTCGGAAGCGATAACTACAGATTTCACGAACACGATAAATTGGCGCATTATGCCAATGCTGCTGTTGACGTTGAATACAAATTTCCGTTCGGATTTAAAGAAGTGGAGGGAATTCATTCGCGCACTGACTTTGACCTGTCGCAACACCAGCAATTCTCCGGAAAAAAAATTCAGTATTTCGATCCTGAATTAAATGAATCGTACGTGCCTTTTGTAGTCGAGACTTCGATTGGTGTTGACCGCATGTTCCTGCAAATTATGGCTGCATCGTATTCAGAAGAAGAAATTGTGAGCGAAGATGGCAAGAAAGATATGCGGGTGGTACTGCGTATTCCTGCACCTTTGGCGCCAATAAAACTTGCTGTTCTGCCTTTGATGAAAAAAGACGGGCTGGCCGAAAAAGCCCGCGAAATTATCGACGATCTGAAATTTGATTTCAATTGTCAATACGATGAAAAAGATTCGATCGGGAAACGTTACCGCCGTCAGGACGCCATTGGCACGCCTTTCTGCGTAACGGTAGATCATATCACTATGGAAGACAATACGGTAACAATTCGCTATCGCGATACGATGCTTCAGGACCGGGTTGCCATCAGCGATTTAAAAAACATTATTTCAGGAGAGGTCAGCCTGAAAAAGCTGTTTGCAAAATTATAAGATCGATTTTCGAAATATATATTGAATCCGGTGCACAAAAAGTACCGGATTTTTGGGTGTACGACAAAATTCCCTTTTCCCTTTGATTACGCAACTTTCTGATTATGCGTTATTAGTTCAAGCAACTTTTCCTGGGCTCCGCTCTTATAACATACTCTTAAATTGAGCATTTGCTGTGCCCCTGATAGTGT
>JAUYTA010001041.1 GCA_030695265.1 Bacteroidota bacterium | reverse complement strand
CGAAGTTGAAATCATATCGATGGGAGTTTTGAAGAATTCGAAAATCTCGAAAATATTTTTCAGGAATCCGTAGGCATTCAACATTCGGTACGATCTGATTTTGATGGCGGTAATCCCGTCTTTTGCTGCAACTGCCTTTATCCCGTGACTGCTGGATTCTGCGGTGATCAGTGTTCCTTCATCGCTTGGGTTCATGGTATTTTTCAGGCGTACCGGAATGTTTTGCAGTTTGGCCGGAAGAACGGTTTGCGGATGCAGAATTTTTGCTCCGAAATAGGCCAGCTCGGCTGCTTCATCGAACGAAAGCTGATCAATTTTTTTAGTGTTTTCAACAAAACGTGGGTCGTTGTTGTGGAATCCGTCAATATCAGTCCATATTTCAACTTCCTCAGAATCAATGGCTGCACCAATTAAAGTCGCAGTGTAATCGCTTCCTCCGCGTTGCAGGTTATCGATGTCGCCCGTGGCATTTCTGCAAATAAATCCCTGCGTGATGTAGTAATCAGCAACTTCATTTTCCTGAAGTACTTTTGCAATATTTTCACTAATAAAATGAGCGTCGGCAGCTTTATCGCTGTCAATTTTCATGAAGTCCAATGCAGGAAGATAAACTGTTTTATATCCGTTTTCGAGCATTAATTCTGCAAAAAGGGCTGTTGATAGCAATTCTCCCTGGGCGATAATGGCGTTTTCTCCCACTTCGTTAAATTCTCCTGAAGTGAATGATTTTATGGTTTGAAAAATACTGAGAACAACAGTTTTGCCCTTTTCTTTCTTCTCTTCTGTTGTGTATAAATCGTTGACTACCTTGTAGTACTTCTGTTCCAATTGGTTAATTACCTGCCTGGCTGCATCCTTGTTCTTTTTCTTAAGATAGTTGGCAATTTCAACCAGCGAATTGGTTGTTCCCGACATGGCCGACAAAACAACAATTTTTTGATTTCCATCGGTAATCAGCTGCATCACAGCACGCATGTTTTCTACCGATCCTACGGAGGTTCCTCCAAATTTTAATACTTTCATAGTGTAAAACCTCTAATTTAAAAGGAGTTAAGTAATTATTTTTATTGAAGCAAAGATGTGAAATATTTTTGAAATCGAATACCTGATTTACGATTTGAAAGTAAATATTGCCTTTTATTTAAGAATTCGTCTTTTTTATGAATAAATTTGGGTAAATTACTTTCAATTTGAAAGTTGGAGTTGTGCTAATTTCTGTTTAAAGTTTGAGACTTGGAAGTATTCGCATTAATTTACGATCATTTTCAAAATCTGGTTTGTGTTTATGGAATGTATAAAGCCTCCGAAATTGCGGTATTGACTTTAAACTTTGAACCCTTAAACTTTAAACTTTCTTAGAACGTTCCGAATATCGAATGTTTGGCCGAATTAAACCAGATGGTTGAATAAATATTAAACCCTTCGCGGTTGGTATTCAGTTTTCGCTCTATACTCAAAACAGGCTCTCCAACCGAAATATTCAAAAGTTTACCGATGAGCTGATCCGCTTTTATTGCTTTTAGCTTTTGTTCTCCACCTTTAATTTCAATTTGATATTGGGTGCGAAGTGTCTCAAAAAGAGATTTGTTTTCGAATGAACGACTTGAGAATCTCGGCAAATTAATGTTCGGAATGTGGTTAATGTCATAAAATACAGGCTGTTCGTCAACCAGACGAAGTCGTTCCATGTATATGCAGCCTGATTCGCGTTCAATGTCACTTAACTCAAAAGGAAAATGTTCGGGCCAGGGTTTAATCTGCGGTTTTTGCAAAATCTGGGTTTGCAGATACTGATGGCCGATTGCGGAAGCAGTTCCCGAAATACTTAAAATGCCAATGTCCTGAGGTGGTTTCCGTACGATGCTGCCTTTGCCTTGTTTTTTTGAAATAAAACCATCCTTTACCAACGCTTCAAGCGCCTGTCGGACAGTAGGCCTTGTGATGTTGTGAACAGCGCACAATTCATTTTCAGAAGGCAACAGGCTTCCTTCTTCATATACTCCTGACTGAATGTGCTTCCGGAGTATTTCATATATTTTTTTGTGCTGCGGCACTTTGTTTTCTTCAGCCATAATGGTATGAATTTGAGCCAAAAGTAATAAATAAAAATCATTTTTAAAATTTAACTTGTAAATACAAGTATAAAAATATACTTTTGATGCCTGAAACAATATTTATCTGTAACTATTAATTTAATAGGGTTTTATGTGTTGATGTTGTTTGATGTTGTGTTTACAAGTTAAGTATAGTTGTTAAAATAAATCAGATA
>JAUYTA010000570.1 GCA_030695265.1 Bacteroidota bacterium | reverse complement strand
TATGGGGTAGGAGTGGACCAGATAGTTTATGGCGGCGAACGTCTTGGGATTTATTTCCTCGAAACAGGCGCTGTAAGCCGCGGTAGCAAAGTTGTTTACGACCGTGCACATTCAGCTATTTCTGAAATTAAGTCAGGAATGATCGATTGGGACAAGGTTTTTGAAGGTGTTAACTGGTTTCACTGGACCGGAATTACTCCTGCTATTTCGCAGGGAGCTGCCGATGTTTGCCTGGAAGCCATTCAGAAAGCCAACGAAAAGGGAATTACTGTTTCATGCGATTTGAACTACCGGAAAAATTTATGGAATTACGGCAAAAAAGCTGGCGAGGTAATGCCTGAACTGGTTGCCGGAACAGATGTGATTTTGGGTAATGAGGAAGATGCCGAAAAAGTACTTGGAATTAAACCTGAAGGCGTTGATGTAACTGGTGGTCATGTTGAAGCTGCTGCTTATGAATCTGTTTCAAAACAGATTATGGCCAAATTTCCGCGTTGTAAAAAAGTAATTACTACTTTGCGTGGGTCAATAAATGCCAATCACAACAGTTGGTCGGGCGTGCTTTGGGATGGAGAAACGCTGTTCGAAGCGCCTACTTACCAGATTACCGATATTGTTGACCGTGTTGGTGGCGGCGATTCGTTCATGGGCGGGCTTGTTTATGGTTTGCTGACTTATACCGAAGATGACCAGAAAGCGCTGAACTTCGCAGTTGCTGCATCCTGTCTGAAACATACCATTTACGGCGATTACAATCAGGTAAACGTTGATGAAGTTGAAAAACTGATGGGTGGCGATGCTTCCGGTCGGGTGGCAAGATAGAAAGAAGCCTCCCCAAAAGCCCCCTCCAACTCCCCCGAAAGGGGAGAGTAAGAGAGCAAAAAGCAAAAGTAGATATTGAAAAAATATAATTAACATAAATGCACTGTCCTGACTCCCTCTCCTTTGGAGAGGGCTGGGGAGAGGCTCCTGAAATTTAAGTTATGGCCAGATTTACAAGAATAGAAGTAGCATTAAAAATGAAAGAAACCGGAATTGTTCCGGTGTTTTACAATGGTGACGCCGAATTATGCAAAAAGGTAGTAAAAGCTTGCTATGATGGCGGAATTCGCGTATTTGAATTTACCAACCGTGGCGATTTCGCGTCGCTTGTTTTTGCTGAAGTAAATAAATGGGTGGCCAAAGAGTGCCCCGAAATGATCATGGGGGTCGGGTCGGTTGTTGATGCCGGAACAACTTCGATGTATATCGCCCTTGGCGCCAATTTCATTGTTTCGCCGCTTATCGACGAAGGAATGGCCAGTGTTTGCAACAAGCGCAAGGTTTCGTGGAGTCCGGGTTGCGGATCGGTTACAGAAATTGGCCGCGCGCACGAACTTGGAGCCGAAGTGGTGAAGATCTTCCCCGGACAGCAGGTGGGAGGCTCCGAGTTTGTAAAAGCAGTGCTGGGACCAATGCCCTGGAGCAGTATCATGCCTACCGGTGGAGTTTCTCCCGATGAAGAGAACCTCTCCACCTGGATTAAAGCCGGTGTTCATTGCGTTGGAATTGGGTCGCAGCTTTTTCCTGCCGATGTGTTGAAAAGGGGCGATTATGCTTATATTTCGACAAAATGCAGTGAAGCGCTGGCCATTGTCAGTAAAATCAGAAATTAAAACTGAACCTATATGATATTTTCAAAAATTAAAGGAATTCTGATATTGGCTGTTTTCGCAGGTCTGGCTGGCTGCGGAATAAAAAAAGGTAAATAACTTAAACTTGCACATGGATTGCCCACCGACCATCCCGTTCACCATGCCATGGTTTTTATGGCCGAACGGACGGCTGAACTTTCCGAGGGCAAACTAAAAATTGATGTGTATCCTGCCGGACAGTTAGGTTCTGAACAGCAATGTGTTGAGCTTTTACAGATCGGCAGTCTTGCTATAACCAAGGTTTCGGCGGCAGCCATGGAAAGTTTTGCCGTGGCATATAAAGTCTTTGGTCTTCCCTATATTTTCAGGAATAAAGAACATTTATTTACAGTGTTGGACGGAGAAATTGGTGACGACATGTTGGTGAGTACAAAGGACAAGTGGATTCGCGGACTGTGTTATTATGATGCCGGTTCCCGAAGTTTTTATACCATGACCAAACCCATCAACCATCCCGATGATTTGGCCGGAATGAAAATTCGGGTGATGCAAAGTATTACAGCCATGGAGATGATCAAGGCTTTGGGCGGATCGGCTACCCCGATTTCGTATGGCGAACTATACACTGCCTTGCAAAGTGGCGTGGTTGATGGCGCCGAGAATAATCCGCCAAGTCTCTACACTTCACGTCACTACGAGGTTTGTAAATATTATTCCATGGATGAACATACTACTGTTCCTGACGTGTTGATTATAAGTCAGCAAATCTGGGATAAGTTAACTCCTCAGGAGCAGAAATGGCTGCAACAGGCAGCAGATGAGTCAGCGGTTTTGCAACGTAAACTTTGGGCAGAGTCGGAGGAGTTGTCGTTGAGCGAAGTTATAAAAGCTGGTGTTCAAATTAATTATCCCGACAAACAACCATTTATTGATAAAGTACAACCTCTGATTGAAAGTTACAGCAGCCATCCTGAAATATATTCCTACATTAAACGAATACAGGCAGCTGACAAAAAAAACTAAACCATGACAATACGAAAAAAAATTGAAAAAGGGCTGGAGTGGGCGCTTATCTTCCTGATGAGTATTCTGGTAATTGATGTGCTTTGGCAAGTCGCCAGCCGATACATAATGAATTCGCCCAGTAATTTCACTGATGAACTGGCCGCTTATCTGCTGATTTGGGTAGGTCTTCTGGGCGCTGCCTATGTGGCTGGACGACGCGAGCACCTGGCCATCGATCTGCTGTATCAGAAAAGCTCTCCTGAGCGACGTTTTAAACTGGATATCATCATCAGTGTTTTGATTATCAGTTTTGCGGTTTCTGTCCTTGTAATTGGTGGAACCTGGTTAGCCTATACGCGGTTTTATCTCTCTGTAAAATCGGCAGCCATGGGCTTACCCCTTGGTGTTGTTTACCTGGTCCTGCCCATAAGTGGTAGTTTAATTACCTATTTTGATATTGACTTTATGATTAACCTGATTAAAGAAAACCGAAAAAAATAGAGCAATGGAATATCTGGAGATTATTGTACTTGTAGTAAGTTTTATTGTATTGTTGGTAGTAGGTGTTCCTGTAGCTTTCAGTATTGGCATTTCGGGAATTATCACAATGCTCATCAGTATTGACCTGATTCCTGCACTGACGACCTTTTCACAGCGTATGGCTACCAGCCTCGATAGTTTTGCGTTGCTGGCCATTCCCTTCTTTGTTTTGGCGGGGAACATCATGAACAGCGGGGGCATCGCCATTCGATTAATCAATCTGGCAAGGGTGATGGTTGGTCCCATCCCCGGTGGTTTGGCAATGGTGAATGTAATTGCAAATATGCTGTTTGGCGCAATTTCCGGTTCGGCAGCTGCCTCTGCCTCTGCCATTGGAAGCATCATGGGTCCTGAAATGAAACGGGAAGGTTATCCTGAAAATTTCAGTGCAGCTGTGAACATCAGTTCTGCAACCACCGGATTGTCGATTCCGCCCAGTAATATTTTAATCGTCTATTCATTGGCCAGCGGCGGGGTTTCCATTACAGCCCTTTTCCTGGCCGGATATATACCTGGCATCCTGACAGGGTTGGGAATCATGGTTACGGCAATGGGTATGTTGATACTCAAGAAAAGCGGACAGGCTGCCATGTGGAAGGCTCTTGCTGTGGTAGCTGCCGTTGTGGTTGGGTTGTATGCAGCTTTCAAAGCCTTTTTTTATGCACAGGCAACTTTTAATTCTGCTGTCAATTGGATACTTCTTATTGCTGTTGTCGGTTCATTTCTGGTTTGGGGAGCCATTAAAACCAAAAATAACAAGCAGCAAGCCAAGTTGGGTGTCAAAACTTTTTTCGATGCCATCCCAAGCCTGCTGCTGCTGATTATCGTAATCGGAGGCATTGTCGGTGGATTCTTTACTGCCACAGAGGCTTCGGCCATTGCTGTTTTATATTCCCTGATCCTTGCCCTGATCTACGGGGTCATTTCAGTGAAACACCTTCCTGAAATCCTGCTTCGGTCTGTAAAAACCACCGGACTTGTTTTACTGTTGGTTGCCACTAGTATTGGGCTTTCATGGGTAATGGCCTACGAAAATATTCCACAAAACGTGACTGCCGGATTGATGGCCCTTTCAAGTGATCCTATTGTGATCCTGCTAATTATTAATATCATCCTTTTATTTGTCGGTGTTTTTATGGATATGACTCCTGCCGTACTGATCTTTACCCCGATCTTCCTTCCCATTGTAAGTGCCATGGGTGTTGATCCAGTTCATTTTGGGATCATTATGACCCTCAACCTGAGCGTGGGATTGTGTACCCCTCCCGTAGGATCGGTGTTGTTTATCGGTTGCAGTGTTGCAGACCTGAGCATCGACAAGGTGATAAAACCACTGATCCCAATGTTTATTGCCATGATTGTTGTCCTGTTACTGGTTACCTATTTGCCACAAATCGCCCTTTGGTTGCCACATAAATTTGGCTTCTGATAAAGTTTGTTAAAATAAATACTAAGCCGGACATTTTTCAGTTATTGAAAATGTCCGGCTTTTTGATTTTAATATTGAAGAGCGCAATAACAACTTTTCTGTAGAATAGTTGTTATTGCTCAATCGAAACATGATGATGTTCTCAATTTTTAATTACTATTGCAGTTGTATGGAATTATTAAAAAAGATAGGTTTTTTTATTGTTTTCTTTTTCACACTTGCACAGGCAATGGGAAATTCAAATTTCCGTTACGAGCAGAAATTGTTTGTGATTGAGAATCATGAAAATGAACAGGCTCCCGCGAGTGAAATATTTGCCTTTGAATTTGACGAGCCTGAAGATCAGAGTTCCATAATTACATATATACCATGCTCTTGTTTTTCAATTATAGAACAAAGAATTATTGAAAAGAAATGTCATTTTCATAATTCATTTAACCACGCTTTCTGGCAGCCGCCTAAATAATCCTGACTAATTATTCACCTTAACTAAATTACCCGGATAATACTTCGATACCAGCTACTATTATGGTAGCGAGATTGGAGTTTACTGAGCAGGAGGTTCCTGTTCTTTTACCTCTGTTGAATAACAGAATGAAAATAGCGAAGATGAAGACGATCTTTCCTATTTGTATGAATAATGAAGAATAGATTGATATTAAGAGTAAGGATTATGAGCAGATATGAGAAATTTGTTGTGTTGAACCGTTATTACCGGATAACGAAATTTTATGATTTTTTAAAAAGTACCGCTATCAAAGGAGGACTGGTAATTCTACTGTTTGTTGCTGTATTTGTTGTGTTGGAGTATTTTTTCTTTGATTTTAATGCATTGCTGAATACAGTGGTTGAAACTTTTTCAACAACTTCAGTTTTTGTGACTTTTTTGATTTCCGAAACCTTTTTTGGATTGCTTCCTCCTGAAATATTTATTGCATGGAGTGCGAAATCAGTCACGCCCTGGTTGTTCTTGTTTATTATTGCAACCCTGTCGTATGCAGGTGGTATTTTCGCTTATTTTATTGGGAATCAATTTAACCGAATTCCTATAGTCAAGAGGCATATTGAGAAAAAAATTGCGGCACACCTTGTTCATCTGCGAAAATGGGGCGGTATTTTTGTTTTTGTTGGCGCAATGCTTCCAGTGCCTCATTCGGTTGTGAGTTTTGCCTGCGGTTTAATCAAATACGATATAAAAAATTATTTGGGCTGGGCTCTTTTCCGGTTTGTAAGGTTTTGGGTTTATGCACTTGTACTTTTTCAGGTATTTTAATGTTTTAGCCTGGTCAGTTTCTTTACATTTGCCCAAACCCCATCGTCAACCGGAATTCCCATTTCCGTATTTTCGAGTCTGGTTTTGAGCGATTGTTCGCCGGGATAAAATATTTCGCCGTTTTCTTTTGCCGGAACTGACGATTTGAGTTGTTCAATGGTTTCGTTTAATGCCTGATCGATAAATTCCTGGGTATTAATTTTTAACGGATTAATGGCAATAAAAACCTGACAGCAGCTTCCGCAGCTACCATTGCCGGATTTGTCAATTCCTGCGGTGGTCAGACCGCCAGAAAGCAGAGCGGAAATAATATCGAGCAAGATTGCAAATCCTGAACCTTTCCAGTATCCCATTGGTAAAATCCGGCGTGTTTCCTCAATTTCTCCCGGATCATCGGTTAAGTTTCCATCCTGATCGAAACCACCGGCGAACGGAAGCTTTTCGCTTTTCAGGCGGGTGACTTGAAGCTTTCCGTAGGAATATTGCGACATGGCCATGTCGAGAACGATGTGACCTTCTTTCCGGGGAACTGCCATGATAAACGGATTGTTCCCGATGCAGGTAGATTTTGCGCCCCAGGCGGGCATACACGATTCTGTGTTCGTCCAGCAAATGCCAATAAATCCTTTCTCAGTCGCCTGCCAGCCGTAAGCCCCGCCGCGCATCCAATGGGTTGTATTGTTCAGGCTAACCAAACCTAGCCCGTTTTTTCCGGCTATTTCGGTAGCACGGTTCATGGCAAAAATGGCGTTTGTAATTCCAGGTCCAAGGTTTCCGTTGTAAACTTCCATTGCGCCGAGGTTTATTTCAAGGGTCGGTACCGCATTTACATCGACCCAACCTTTCCCAATATAGTCAACAAACCGCTCAACCCGGTTCAGTCCATGCGAATAAACGCCGTCCCGGCTTGATTCGGTATGGATTCGGGCACAAACCTCCGCTTTATCTTCTGGCATTCCGGCATTCAGAAAAGCCTGTTTGATGGTGGCTTTCATTTCGTCAAATTGTATTCGGGACATAGGAGTGATGAATGATAATTGATGAATGATGGATTTCCGCAAATTTACCCAATGTAATAAAAGTCATTCAATTGTCAT
>JAUYTA010001025.1 GCA_030695265.1 Bacteroidota bacterium | reverse complement strand
TACAGAACAAAAGAAAAGCCGGATAATTGCTTAACCGGCTTTTCTTTTGTTCTGTTTAACTGAGTTTAAAACTTATAACCCAGCGTGAATATAGCACTGTTTTGATTTGTTTCATATTTGGCCATATCGATGGCTCCCGGATAAAGTTTAGAATACTCGCTACTCATTACTGTTTTGTATGTAGCATCAAAGAAGAAACTCCCTTGTCTAAATCCGAAGCCACCAGCGATGGTTGAATAATTCGAATCGCTGTTTAGATTTTTTTCACTCAGGTAACTCGATTTATAAACGCTTGGAAAGTTTTCGTAACCTGCCCTTAGACTGAAATTTTTGTTCAAACGATATTCGCCTCCAATATGCAGATTACCTGTTGTTTTGTATGCATTGCCAATTGTTTTGTTTTCGTTAACAAAGTTATAACCATCGCTTCCGTTTTTAATTTTTGAGGATGAATAGTCAACCAACTCATAATCGACGCTGATCAATCCTGATTTTCCAATCACATAAGCACCACTAAATATGGCTCTCATCGGAGTTTCAATTTCATAATCGTAAACACCTGCTTTGTCAGGATAGGTATCGTAGTTTTCAGTTACTCCATCATCATAAGTAATCGACGATTTCATACCACTATCATATGCATCATTGAATTTGTAAAAAGTTGGGGTATGAATGGCGACTCCTAACCGAAGTTGGTCGATGGGTTTAAAAATAGCGCCCAGCTTAAAATTAAATCCGTTTCCAGCAGTTTTCAAATAGGTATTAAAGTTAAAATCGTTGAAATAAGGAATATTGGATTTTGCATCCCATTCATACAAATCAGCATTTTCTTTAAAATACACATCCTGAATTCCGAGCGTGGCACCAACATAAAACTTGTGATTAAAATTGGCAGCAACCGATAATACATATTCATTGATATAACCTCTCCGATCAATCGATTTACGTTGAGATTGGCCGTAACCATTGTCTGTGATATCGTTGAAATACTCTTTGTTTTGCTCGTCATAATTCAAGAGGTAAGCATCCCAGGCCAGCAGTTCGTAATACGGATCAAAATTGTCTGAACTGATTCCCTGTGAATTCACGTTTTCAGTAAAGTAAGTTAACAAAGAATGATTGGCATTTGAACCCTCTGCCAGACTATTCATCGAAAAACTCTTCAACTTGTTGTATCCCAGTCCAAAACTAATGCTAACCAATCCTGATTCACTGGTTTCACCGGTTTTAAAAGTAGTTACGTACCCAATGTTGTCGAGGCCGATGTTGTATTTCGAATCGTTTGCCATATTACCCCTGAAAGTGCCATCAATGCTGATTTTCCCAAAGGAAGGCGTAATGGTAAATTCTCCGGAACGATAGACAGCTGCACCTGCAGGGTTGATTCCCAATGAAGTGAAATCGCCACCCAAAGCGCCAAAAGCATTTCCCATGGCCGATGAACGCGCCGTGCCGCTTGTATGGTAGGTCGAATATCGCAGGGCGTCTGTCAAATCCTGAGCAAATGCACTACAGGCGATCAGTAAAATACTGATTGTATATACTAATTTTTTCATGATTTCGGTATTTAATGGTTGTTTGTATTCATTCCTGATATTGTCAAGTTTAATTATCTTCTGTGACCTGAACCGCCGCCGGAGCTGCTGCCTGAACTACTTCCAGAGCTGCTGCCAGAGCTACTTCCTGAAGAACTTCCGCTGGAAGCTGGAGCACTGTAACTTCTTGAAGGAGTGCTATAACTCGGACTTGAACTTCCTGAAGAAGGATTGCTGTATGTAGATGAACTTCTGCTTGGCGATGAACTGGAACCACTTGAATAAGTTGAACTTGAACGATATGTCTGTCTTACAGTTGAAGAACTTCTTGGGGCACTGTAAGTTTCAGTTCCTGTACCTGCACTTTTAACAGTTGGACTTGTGGAACTTCTAACAGTCGTACTTGGACGTGTATAGCTGTTACTATTGTAATTGGACTGGTTCACAATCCTTGGTTTGTTGTAGCTAGGTGTGTAATTCTGTCCTTGCTGAACAGCCCTGTTTTGATCATATGTTCTTCCGGTTGTGGAAGGTTGGTATGATCTGCGGACATTTCCCTGACTGTCGGTGGCAGGACGTGCAACCTGAGTTCTCGTGCCATTTTCATTCTGAACCTGAGTTCCGCCAGTGGTGGTAACCCGTCTTCCGTCAACAGTCGTGATCGTTCTTCTGTTATTTACTATCGTTGCGCTTTTCGTATCCTGGGTTCCACTTACCGGATTTATTGAACGGCTTCTTGTATGACCATTTTCAACCCAGGTATTGGAGTTTGCTCCATTTGTTGGCAATTGTTGATCTGAAGAATTTCCTTGAATTGCACCATTAAAGTTAGAACCTCTTGTACCACTGGTTATGTTGTTGTTTTGAGTTCTTCCGCCAGGTACATTCATATCAGTTGATCTTCTTCTGGCCACCTGATGGTTACTGGAAAAACCACCGCCACCACCATAGTAGCCGCTGTAATACCCATGGTTATATCCATTGTAGTAACCTCCGTAATAGGAATTGTAATAACCTCCGTAGCCTCCACCCCAGTATCCGCCAAATCCGAAAGAGAATGGTGAATAATAGCCATAGGAGCTATAAGGATAACCCCAACCGCCATAATACCAGGGATCCCACCCAAGGTGAGAATAGAACGGATAATAGGAACCGTAGTACCAACTGTCGTAAAAGAACGGGCTGTAATAGTAAGGACGATGAAACCTGTTGATACGGTATGCAAAATCGATGTCGTTGTCGTTGCCATCGTAATAATTGTTTATCACGTATTTCACATCGTCATCGTTGTAATAAACAGTGGTATCTGAACCAATCAGCTCTTGCTGATCCATGTCGTAAGCCTGATAGCTTGAATTCTGGTTCTGTTCGTCCGGTTGATAAACGTAATTGTTCAGTGTAGATGTACCATCGGCATTTTTTTCCATCTGGCTCATCACAATTCTTTGATTCGCGGCATCACTTTTGTTTGTTCCGGCTGGCTTTTCAGCATTGTCCTGAACCATCGTGACGGGCGGTACATCCCCGGGAGAGAAATAGATATCATCATCGTAAGTTTTAGTCATATATGTTCCCGTGGTACATGCACTGACTAATATTGCAACAATTGCGATGTATGGAAGTTTGGTTTTCATAGCACACCCTCCTTTATAATGAATGATTAATTTACTTTCTTTGTAGCCTATAAAACTAATAGGAAAAAACTCAAATACCATACCAAAAGTAAAGAAATGGCAAAAGAATTGACACCCCGAAGCGAAAATTATTCACAGTGGTACAACGATCTGGTTGTTAAGGCTGATCTCGCCGAAAATTCAGCAGTACGGGGCTGCATGGTTATTAAACCTTATGGCTATGCAATCTGGGAAAAAATGCAGGCCGAATTAGACCGGATGTTCAAGGAAACCGGTCATTCGAATGCTTATTTTCCTTTGTTTATACCAAAATCCTTTTTCAGCAAAGAAGCCAGTCATGTGGAAGGTTTTGCCAAAGAATGTGCAGTAGTAACCCATTACCGGTTGATGAACGATCCGAACGGAAAAGGAATTATCGTTGATCCGGATGCGAAACTGGAAGAAGAATTAATCGTAAGGCCAACATCTGAAACCATTATTTGGAGTACTTATAAAAACTGGATACAGTCGTACCGCGATTTGCCTATTCTGGTGAATCAGTGGGCCAACGTGGTTCGTTGGGAAATGCGTACACGTTTATTCCTTAGA
>JAUYTA010001012.1 GCA_030695265.1 Bacteroidota bacterium | reverse complement strand
AGGTATTGGAAACTTTGGCGTTAGTGTAGCACAATTTCTGACACCCATAATGATAGGTGTTTCTATTTATGGAGGTTCTCAGGTTTTCACCAAAGTAAATCCAAAAACCAAAGAAGTTTTGGGAACTTCCGAAATCTACCTTCAAAGTGCAGCATTTTGGTATGTTCCCATCTTAATTGTATTGGCTATTTTGTCGTGGATCTATTTAAGGAGAATTCCGGTAAAAGCTTCATTCAAAGAACAACTCGATATTTTCAGGAATAAACATACCTGGTTCTGTACCATTACTTATATGATGACTTTTGGAACTTTTGCCGGACTTTCTGCTGCTTTTCCTTTGTTAATAAAAACGCTTTATGGTGAATTTGAAGGCGCACCCGATCCATTGGTTTATGCTTTTTATGGTCCGCTGATTGGTTCGGCCAGCCGTGTATTGTTCGGATTTGTTGCCGATAAGACCGGCGGTGCCATCTTAACGACAATTACAGGTATCGGTTTGGCAATCGGAGTAACATTGCTGATCACGATGGGGCTTGTTGCACCAACCGGAATGGAGCAATTCCCGATGTTTGTGACCATTATTTTGGTTTTGTTCTTTTTTACCGGCATAGGCAATGCGGCTACTTTCAGACAGTTCCCGATTATTTTCGGACATAATCCGCGCCAGGCAGCCGGAGTAATTGGATGGACTGCTGCCATTGCAGCATACGGCCCATTTATTTTTGCAACAATTATTGGCGCAGTTATTTCGGCAAACGGAAACGCCAAAGCCTTCTTTATCGGATTGTTAGCCTTTGTCGTACTTGCCACACTTGTAAATTGGTATTACTACAATAGAAAAGGTTGCGAAAAACCGAGTTAGTCTCATTTCAATACATCTACAAATCTATATATTTAGCTGAATATCAACAAAAAAGCATTTCTTAACACTAATTTTACAAACCACTTCTTTTATGTAGATACGTTCCAAATAGGTTTTTTGTCAAGGTTGGTTGAAATATTTCTCTTTATATTTGCGCACAAATTTTTAGACCATCTTTCAATACACAATTATGAAGCAAATTAAATATGTATCTCCTCAGGAAGCAGTAAAAGTTGTTAAATCAGGTGATAGAATTCATTTAAGCTCTGTTGCAGTTACTCCGCACGCTTTGATCAGACCTTTGGTTGAACGTGGAAGAAACGGCGAACTGTTTGATATTAAAATTCAGCATATTCACATCGAAGGTCAGGTTGATTATGCCAATCCTGAATTCGAAGGAATATTTCAGGGCGAACAGTTTTTTGTCGCCGGAAATATGCGTAAACAAACTCAGGCTGGTTATGCCGATTATATCCCGGTATTTCTGAGTGAAACCCAGAAACTTATCCGCGAAGGCTACCTGAAAGTAAATGTTGCCATGATTATGGTTTCGCCTCCTGACAAGCACGGGTTTGTTTCATTAGGCACTTCGGTTGATGCTACTTTGGCCGCCGTGCAGTGTGCTGATACTGTTATCGCTGCGGTGAATCCAAACGTTCCGCGTTGCTGGGGAGATGCCATGATTCATGTTGACGAAATTGACATTTTTGTGGAAGATGATCTGCCATTGTACGCTCACGGCTTGGCAACATTAACTGAAATTGAAGAAGCTATTGGCAGAAATGTAGCTGCTTTGGTTGAAGACCGTGCCTGTTTGCAAATGGGTATCGGAGGCATTCCGAATGCAGTTCTTGCTCAACTTCATAACCACAAAGACCTTGGCGTTCACTCTGAAATGTTTTCTGATGGAATCCTTCCATTGGTAGAAAAAGGAATTGTTACCGGGAAATATAAAAACATCGACAAAGGTAAAATGGTAGCTTGCTTCCTGATGGGAACAAAAGCCCTTTACGACTTTGTTGACGACAACCCGCGTGTTGCCATGATGGACGTTGAACATACCAACAATGTTGCAGTTATACGCAAACTCGACAAAGTGACTGCCATAAATTCAGCGCTTGCAATCGACATTACCGGCCAGGTTTGTGCCGACTCTATCGGAACCAAACATTATTCAGGTGTTGGCGGTCAGATCGACTTTATTCGTGGTGCAGGACATTCAAAAGGTGGAAAACCAATTATTGCACTGCCATCTGTAACCGCAAAGGGTGTATCTAAAATCAGTCCGACATTGATTGAAGGATCGGGCGTGGTTAGTACACGTGCCAATATCCACTGGGTAGTTACCGAACATGGTGCAGTGAATCTTTACGGAAAAACATTACAGGAACGCGCACGCTTATTGATTTCAGTTGCCCATCCGGCGCACAGGGAATCTTTGGAAAAAGCAGCTTTCGAACGTTATGGCTCACATTTCCATTTTGTAAGAGATAGTCGTAAAATATAAAAAATAAGTTCAGAAAAGGCAGGCCTCAAAATCTGCCTTTTTTCTTTGCAACTATTAGAGACTGCTGCAAAACACAAATTCCAAACTTCGAATAATTGAGCAATTTGTTTAAAAAGATAAAATGTATCCGTACTTTTGCAGCTCGAAAAAACACCTGTTAAAAACAAGAATATTCCTTATTAATTAAATACTTACACAAGATGGAAATATCACATATCGAACACATTGGGATAGCTGTAACCAATCTGGAAGAAGCAATTCCCTATTATGAAAATGTATTGGGACTTAAATGTTATGCCGTTGAAGAAGTGGCTGACCAGAAAGTAAAAACCGCTTTCTTTAAAGTTGGACAAACCAAAATTGAACTTCTGGAATCAACCGATCCTGAAGGACCAATTGGTAAATTCATCGAAAAAAAAGGCCCTGGAGTACACCACCTTGCTTTTGCTGTTGAAAACGTAAACGATGCATTGAATGACGTTGCTGCAAAAGGCGTTCAGGTAATTGATAAAACCGGAAGAAAAGGCGCTGAAGGACTTACCATCGGTTTCCTTCACCCGAAATCGACACTCGGCGTATTGACAGAACTTTGCTCTGACAAATAATCAAACACAACTTACTTTATATAATATGAACAATCAAGACAAAATAAAAAAACTCATTGACCTGCGCATTGAAGCAAAACTCGGAGGTGGAGAAAAAAGAATTGAAGCTCAGCATGCGAAGGGCAAATTAACTGCCCGCGAACGAATCGAACTATTGCTCGATGAAGGTAGTTTCGAAGAATATGACATGTTCGTGACCCATCGTTGCGACAACTTCGGCATGGAAAAAACAAAATTTCTGGGCGATGGTGTTGTAACCGGTCAGGGAACCATTGACGGACGTGTTGTGTATTTATACGCACAGGATTTTACCGTTTTCGGAGGTTCATTGTCAGAAACTTATGCACTGAAAATATGCAAAGTAATGGACATGGCCATGAAAGTTGGTGCTCCCGTTATTGGCATCAACGACTCGGGCGGCGCGCGTATTCAGGAAGGTGTAACAGCTTTGGCCGGTTATGCTGAAATTTTCGAACGCAATATCATGGCTTCGGGAGTTGTA
>JAUYTA010001010.1 GCA_030695265.1 Bacteroidota bacterium | reverse complement strand
AAATACTGGGTGTTAAAAAATGGGAATGTACCGTTGTTTCAAATAACAACGTAGCAACTTATATCAAAGAGTTTGTGGTTCGGCTTCCTGAAGGTGAAACACTCGATTTCAAATCGGGCGGATACATACAGATTGATGTTCCGAAGATTGATGTTGAATTTAAAGATATGGTTATTGGAGCCGAATACCTTCCGGAATGGGAAAAGTTCGGAATGTTTAATCTCCAGATGAAGAATCCTGAACCTACATTCCGTGCTTATTCAATGGCAAACCATCCTGCTGAAGGAAACATTGTAATGCTTAATATTCGTATTGCAACTCCACCTTTCGACCGTGTAAATGGTGGTTTCCAGAAGTTGAACCCCGGAATTTGCTCGTCATTTATTTTCTCGCGTAAACCCGGTGATAAAGTGATGGTTTCAGGTCCTTACGGAGAATTTTTTCTGAAGAATAATGATAACGAAATGATGTTTATTGGTGGTGGCGCCGGCATGGCTCCAATGCGATCGCATCTTTTCCATTTATTCCACACTTTAAAAGAAACCAAAAAGAAAGTTACTTTCTGGTATGGCGCACGTTCGTGGAGGGAAGTGTTCTATTACGAACAGTTTATGGATATTCAAAACAGATTTCCTAATTTCTCTTTCCACCTTGCACTTTCTGATCCATTGCCCGAAGATAACTGGACTGGATACAAAGGGTTTATCCATCAGGTGATTTACGATAATTACCTAAGTAAACATGAAGAACCCGAAGAGATTGATTACTACCTCTGTGGCCCTCCAATGATGAACAGCGCACTTAACAAGATGCTTTATGATCTGGGCGTACCAGATGAAAATGTATTGTTCGATGATTTCGGAGGCTAAAAAAACACTATGATCTATCACCGCAAATTCATACATCTAAAATCAAAAACCTGGGTTGTTTTCGTGCATGGAGCCGGAGGCAGCAATGGTGTGTGGTTTCGTCAACTAAAAGATTTCAAAAAACACTTTAATGTACTTTTGGTTGATTTGCGTGGTCATGGTAGGTCGAAACAGGAAAATCCTTCGCTTGATGCCGATTATTCATTTGATGAAATAGCGATCGACGTGATTCAGATTATGGATCACCTCCAAATCCATAAAGCACATTTGGTTGGTATTTCGCTTGGTTGTATTGTTATTCGGGCCATCGACAAGCTTGCTCCGGGCAGAGCCGAGTCGATTATTCTTGGCGGGGCTATCATTCAGTTCAACAAAACACTCAAAGTGTTGATCAGCATGGCCAAAATCCTGAACTCAGTATTGCCGTATATGTGGCTTTACCGGCTCAATGCACGAATTCTTATGCCCCTTAGGCGACATCGCGAATCAAGGAACATTTTTATTAAGGAAGCCATCAAATTGGGCGAAAAGGAATTCGGCAGGTGGATGAAAATGTCGAGGGAAATAAAAACCAATCTGAATGAATTTATTCGCAGGGAACCTTCTGTGCCAGTTTTGTACCTGATGGGCGACGGTGACCACATGTTTTTACCGATGGTAACAGATTTGGTAAAAAGGCAGGTAAATGCAAAACTCGAAATAATAAAAAACAGCGGACATTGCTGTAATCTCGATCAGGCGAACATCTTTAATGAAATTTCAATCCTTTTTATTCAACTAAACTCGGGTAAACAGAAATTAGTTCAATTGAAATAGGATCCTTTAACTTCAGAATCCGGGTTCGTTTGATCAGGCAATTCGATCAGCAAAAACTTTGCGATTCGGATTCTTTCAGCGAAATATTCTTAAATTTTAGTTCCTTTCGAGCTTTGGCCTGTTCAATTTTATCAGCGGTTTGCGCACAGGTGATCCCCTGTGATTTCAAATATTTGTTTCCTCCAATATGTGTATTCGGAAATTCTCCTCCTTTTTTAAATAATATCTGGGTTGAAAGTCCAACCATTACAAGTGCCATCACCACAATTGCCAATAAAATTACTATAAAAGTTTCCATAACATATTTTCATTTTCTTGAGTTGGTAAAATTAATGCTAATATTCAGAAAATGCCCCTTTAATTTAAAAATACAATTTCGGTAGGAATAAGTTCATAAAGCATAAAGGTTTTGATGTTATTGAATCAGGAAATTTCATTGAAGAAGTGGCAGATTATGTGTATTTTTATATCTCAGATAAAAATTAATCAATCATGGAAAAACACATCAATGTTGTTGCCGCACTTCAAATCGGCCTTAGTATTTTCAACTTACTGATTGCCTTTCTCATTTCCACTGTTCTAAAATTGATTGGTGTATCTATCGATGATACAACCGGATCGACAATTCTATTGCTAATAGCTGATATTGTTGCAATCGTATTTATTGTTATTTCCATTCCTGGGATTTTCGCAGGGTTGGGACTTTACAAAAGAAAAGAATGGGCACGTATTCTGACCCTAATTCTTTCGGTAATAGAAATATTCAGTTTTCCTTTCGGAACTGCCATCGGAATATATTCCATTTGGGCATTGATTCAGCCTGAAACAGTTGCCGCTTTCAGTAAAAATGAAGTATCCAACTTCTAAATACCGAAGTGAAATCTATTTATATTATCATTGATGGCAGGGTTCAGGGAGTTGGATTCCGGTATTTTGTCTTGCTCAAGGCAACAGAACTAAATCTGTCCGGCTGGGTTAAAAACACACCTGATGGAAAAGTTGAGATTGAAGCAAGCGGAGAGCCAAATAATCTCAGGGTCTTTATTGACTGGATGAAAACCGGACCAACCAGAGCCATTATTAAAACATTTTCGGTATCAGACATTACCCCGATAAGAACATTTACCAACTTTTCAATTCACTAAATTACAAATGGAAAATACTAAAAACTACCACATGTCTCCTGATGAGTTCAGGAAAAATGGCAAACAAATGATCGACTGGATTGCCGACTATTATGAAAATGTTGAAAAATATCCGGTTCTGTCGCAGGTCAAACCCGGAGAAATCACAGAACAATTGACTTTAAAGGCGCCCGAAGTTAGCGAGTCAATGGATCAGATTATGGCGGACGTGAATTCTATTATTATGCCTGGAATCACTCACTGGCAATCGCCCAATTTTTTTGCGTACTTCCCATCCAATTCTTCAGGTCCTTCAGTATTAGGCGATCTGCTTTCTTCCGGGCTTGGTGTTCAGGGAATGTTGTGGGCAACCAGCCCTTCCTGTACCGAACTCGAAACCAGGGTGCTGGATTGGCTGGCCGGTATGCTTCAACTTCCTGATCAGTTTAAATCAACTTCTACAGGTGGAGCAGTCATTCAGGATACGGCATCGAGTGCTGCTTTGAGTGCAATACTGGCTGCCCGGGAGAAAAAAACCAATTATCAAACCAACGACTCCGGAAGTTTGGGAAATCTGGTAGCCTATGTTTCAGCGCAAACCCATTCGTCATTGGAAAAGGCTATCAAAATTGCCGGAATTGGTAAAAACAACCTTCGGGTGATTGGAGTAGATGATAAGCTTGCCATGCGCGCTGATTTGCTTGAATCGGCAATTGAAAATGATTTGCAGGGCGGACTGATTCCCTTTTTTGTCTGTGCTACTGTTGGCACAACATCCACAAATGCAATGGATCCGGTTCCGGAAATCGGACAAGTATGCCAAAAGTACGAACTCTGGATGCACATTGATGCTGCCATGTCGGGGACTGCGGCCATTTGTCCCGAATACCGACATTTTTTAAACGGCATTGAGATGGCCGATAGCTTCTCATTTAATCCGCACAAATGGATGTTCACCAATTTCGACTGCAATTGTTTTTATGTGGCCGATCGTTCGGTATTGATTAAAACCCTGAGTATTCTGCCTGAGTACCTAAAAAATCAGGCTACTGAAAGTGGTGCAGTGATTGATTACCGCGACTGGCATATCCAACTCGGGCGCAGATTTCGCTCATTGAAACTTTGGTTTGTTATCAGACATTATGGTGTGAGCGGATTGAGATATCATATCAGCGAGCATGTAAGGCTTGCACAGGAATTTGCTGAATGGGTCAGGTCTTCAGCGGATTTCGATCTGGTTGCTCCCGCACCATTGAACCTTGTTTGTTTTGCCCACAAAAAAGGAAATGAATTTAACCGGAAACTGCTTGAAACAATCAACGCAAATGGGAACATGTACTTTACCCATACCGTTGTGAATGGGCAGTATGTACTTCGGATGTGCATCGGCCAGACCAATACCA
>JAUYTA010001008.1 GCA_030695265.1 Bacteroidota bacterium | reverse complement strand
TGGTATTTACCACCCCAGTCTTCAACCAGATAGTTCATACCAGCCAGTTGTTCTTTTATTTTTTCAGGATTTGCTCCTGATTTATCAATTTTATTAATTGCAAATACTATTGGTACGCCTGCTGCGGCTGCATGGTTAATTGCTTCGATTGACTGAGGCATGATGGCATCGTCAGCAGCTATAATAATAATGGCAATATCTGTAACTTGTGCACCCCTTGCCCGCATCGCGGTAAAAGCTTCGTGCCCCGGAGTATCCAGGAAAGTTATTTCGCGTCCGTTTTTCAATTTTACGTGATATGCTCCAATGTGCTGGGTAATACCCCCGGCTTCACCTGCGATAACGTTTGCACTTCGGATATGGTCGAGCAACGATGTTTTACCGTGGTCTACGTGTCCCATCACGGTAACAACCGGCGCCCTTGGAAGCAATTGTTCTGGGGTATCAGGTTCCTCCTCGATGGCTACCTGAATATCGGCGCTAACAAATTCAACCTTGAACCCGAATTCATCGGCCACAATGGCCATGGTTTCGGCATCCAGACGTTGATTGATGGAAACGAATAAACCAAGGCTCATACATGTTGAAATTACTGCGGTAACAGAAGCATCCATCATGGTTGCAAGCTCGTTAACCGAAACGTATTCGGTCACTTTCAATATGTTATGGTCGGCGGTGTCGCGTTCCTGCTGTGCCGCTGCCTTGTCGCTAACCAATTGGCGTTTATCCTTCCGGTATTTTGAACCTTTGGATTTGGTGCCTTTTGTTGTCAGACGGGCAAGTGTATCTTTAATTTGCTTTTGAACATCCTCTTCGCTGACTTCTTTTTTCAGGAGCGGACGTTTTTTTAGTTTTGATCTGTCGCCACCACCACCGCCACCGGCTGGGGCTGTGCCACCAATATTTTTGGTAACCACAAGTTTTCTCCTTTCACCTGCAACCACCGGTTTATCAACCGTATTCACACGTTGCTGGGTTCCCGGAATATCTTTTGATATACGTTTTCTTTTCTTCTTATTACGTGCCTGTTGTTGTGCTGCTTCCGACAATACTGG
>JAUYTA010000997.1 GCA_030695265.1 Bacteroidota bacterium | reverse complement strand
GCAGATCGATCCCGAACGCGATGAACTATTAATCGGAGGTTATGTCGCTGATGATTCTGGTTATATCAGACAACTGAAAAAGTATGTCAGTAATGTTTATTTTATGAAACCTCCGGCAGATTTTAATTACAGCAGCACTTTTGACAAAGTTCAAAAGCACCAGTTTATAAGCCTTTTAAATACATATCAATGCGAATAGTCGGAGGAAAATACAAAGGCAGGGTTTTCAGTCCCGGCAAATCGTTTAAAGCCCGGCCAACCACCGACATGGCTAAAGAAAGCTTGTTCAATATTCTTCAGAATTCAATTGATTTTGAGGGCATCAGGGCGCTTGATCTGTTTTCAGGAACAGGCAGTATCAGTTATGAGTTGGTATCCCGTGGTTGCCCGGATGTGACAGCAGTTGAAATCAATGTGGCACATATTCAATTCATCAAAGAAGTGATCGAAAAACTGGGAGAAAAAAATATCCGGGTGGTAAAATCCAATGTTTTTGTTTTCGCAGCCAGAATTCATGAGCAGTTTGATTTGATTTTTGCAGATCCGCCTTACGACCACCCCAAGTTTTCGGAGGTTGCTGATCTCATTTTCAAAAACAATTTATTAAAACCCGGCGGAATGTTCATTCTTGAGCATTCCGGGCAGTTTGATTACTCAGCACATCCTAATTTTCAGAATTTGCGCAGATATGGTAGTGTTCATTTCAGCATTTTTGAAGAAGGAATAGAAGCCGACTGAACAACAAATTTTGGCAATTTCAGAAAAATATTTTATTTACTTGTAACTCATATGTAATTTTACGTACTTATCATCAAATTTGCCGGATGACAGTGATAACGCAGCAAGTGAGCATGTTAATAAACTACATACATTGGGATATTAATCCAGAGATTTATAATCTATTTGGCATATCACTCAGGTATTATGGGTTATTTTTTGTTGGTGGTTTAATACTTTGTATCTCCATTTTAAAATGGATTTTCAAACAAGAAAATATTTCGCCTGATTATTTAGATAAATTAACAATTTACGGAATGATTGGGATTTTGGCCGGTGCCAGATTAGGGCACTGCTTGTTTTATGAACCGTCCTATTATTTGAATCATCCATTGGAAATGTTTTTTCCGATACAACCATCACCCAATGGAGGATATCGATTTACAGGATATCAAGGATTGGCAAGCCACGGGGGATCTTTAGGATTAATATTAGCCATCATTTATTATTCAAAGAATACCAAAGAATCTATTATTAAAACAATGGATTTAGTTTCAGTTGTTGCGCCATTAGGTGCATGTTTTATAAGACTCGCCAACTTGATGAATTCTGAAATTATAGGGATTCCTACAAATGTTCCCTGGGCGTTCATTTTCATGCGTGAAGACAATTTGCCCAGACATCCCACTCAACTATACGAGGCGATGGCGTATTTACTAATTTTTGGAGTGCTTTTCTATTTATATAAAACAAAACGGGAAAGGCTACAGGACGGATTTTTCTTCGGATTAGTTATTGCTTTGATTTTTACAGCACGTTTCTTCATTGAGTTTATAAAAGAAAAACAAGTCTCTTTTGAAGACCAAATGCTGCTTGACATGGGACAAATATTAAGTATTCCGTTTATAATTCTTGGATTCGCATTCATTATATTTGGGCTCATGAAAACAAAAATGAACAAAAAAATCAATACCCAGCTCATACTATAACCATGGAACTATTTCAGGCAAACAATATTGTAAAAGAATATGCCGGACATGTGGCTTTAAGCGCTGTCAGCATTTCGGTAAAAGAAGCATCTGTTTTTGGTCTGCTTGGCCCTAATGGCGCCGGAAAAACGACCCTCATCAGAATTATCAACCAAATTACTGCACCCGACAGTGGTGAATTATTTTTTGATGGCCGACGATTAAAAGCTGAAGATATTTACCAGATCGGCTACCTGCCCGAGGAACGCGGTTTGTACAAAAAGATGAAAGTGGGCGAACAGGCGCTGTATCTTGCCCAACTGAAGGGAATGTCGAAAAATGATGCCCTGAAAAGTCTGAAATACTGGTTCGGGAAATTTGAGATTCAGGCCTGGTGGGGCAAGAAGGTTGAAGAGCTTTCGAAAGGAATGGCACAAAAAGTCCAGTTTATTACCACAGTGATTCACAAACCAAAACTGCTCATATTTGACGAGCCTTTCACCGGTTTCGACCCAATCAATACCAACCTGATCAAGAATGAAATCCTCGAACTGAAAAAACAGGGAACAACCATCATTTTCTCGACCCACAACATGTCGTCGGTTGAAGAAATCTGTGATCACATTGCGCTGATCAACCAATCGAAAAAAATTCTGGACGGCCAGATTGACGCGGTAAAAGAAAAATTCAAGACCAATACTTTTGAAGTTGTTTACCGGGGAGAAACTCCTGATTTGCACCACCGCTTGGGCCAAGAATTCAACATACTTGAACAGGTACGAACTGCCCATCTGAATCAGATGAAGATCCAATTCAATAATGGCCAATCAAACAATGAGTTATTGAAGTTGCTGATGAATCAGTTCGAGATTGTATCGTTCAAAGAGATTATCCCAAGCATGAACGAAGTTTTCATCCATGTAGTTGAACAATCAAACCGCGAAAACAAGTTATAAACATGAATAAATCGTTCCTCATCTTACGACGCGAATACCTGACCAGGGTAAAGAAAAAATCGTTCATTATCATGACATTGCTGGTTCCGCTGATGATGGCTGCGCTGACCATTCTGCCTGCTTACCTGGCTACCATGGATGATTCGGAAGAACGCACCATTGCCGTTTACGACCCAACAAGTCTCATTCTGAACAAAATAGAAAGCACTGAATTCACCAAATTCCATTATATTCCGGAGCATGAATACAATGAATTAAGTAAAAATTTCAAATCGGGAAAGTTCTATGCTTTACTTTTTGTCCCGACCAATATCCTGACTACCAACCAGGCTGAGTTGATTTCGGACAAACAGATCACTTTCGATATTAAAAACATGATTTCCAACCGGATAGAAAATATCATCGAAGGCGAAAAGCGGCAACAGGTAATCAACGAAACCGGAGTGCCAGATCTGGAAAAGAAACTGGCTGCAACACGGACAAGAATTAAACTGAATACAATCAAACTTGGAGATAAAGGCGAAGCGGTTAAAAGCTCTACGGAAATGGCAATGGCCATTGGCTATGCTGCCGGATTTCTGATTTACATGTTTGTTTTTATCTACGGAACAATGGTGATGAAGGGGGTTATGGAAGAAAAATCGAGCAGGATTGTTGAAGTCATTATTTCGTCGGTAAAACCATTTCAGCTACTGTTCGGAAAAATTATCGGAATTGGACTGGTTGGATTGACCCAAATTGCAATCTGGATTGTACTTGGATTGGCTATTACCACCGGAGTCGCAGCTTACATGGGACAAGGATCGGCCGAAACGGCTATTCAGGCTCAAAACATAATGTCAAGCAGCCAGGCGATGGAACAAATGGGTGCTGCCAGTCCGGTGAAAGAAAATATGGTATTGGATATTATCCAAATGATCGGCAACCTGAATATTCCGCTGATTATATTTGCTTTGTTCTTCTATTTCATCGGAGGGTTCCTGCTTTATGCTTCGCTGATGGGAGCTATCGGATCGGCTGTTGACAGCGATGAAGATGCCCAGCAAATGATGCTTCCGGTAACAATGCCACTGATTTTTTCAATCATCATTCTGTTTGCTGTTGCTAAAAATCCTGAAGGGCCGCTTGCTTTCTGGGCATCGATGATACCATTTACATCGCCTGTAACCATGATGGTCCGGAT
>JAUYTA010000988.1 GCA_030695265.1 Bacteroidota bacterium | reverse complement strand
GACAGGGTATTTCTTATATCTTTCGAAAGAGAAGGCCCTGAATGGGATAAATGTTGTGCTGGTGATTTGAGCAGTTATCCGTCCATTCAATGGAAACTGAAAAATATCCTTACACTAAAGGAAACAAACCCATCAAAATTTAGTGAGGGGATAAAAAAAATAAGTCAATTTCTTTTTTCTCCTGACGCTCGTTTGCAATAAGTAGTAAGTTGTATTGAGCCAGCCTAACCGTTAGGCAGGTTCGCAACTCAGCTCCCTGTTAGGCAGACATAGGTAATTCTGAAACAGGGATTCAAAAAAATATTTTAGCTGGTGCGGATGTGCAATTGGCAATTTTTAGCCAGGATATTAAAATCTTGGTTGCTGCTCGTTCGGACATTCCTCCATTGACGAAAAAGGCAGACACTGGCTACACAACCATTTCCACACAGGGATCACTTCAATAAGTAATCCCTGTTCCGAAATGGGTTCTTCATCATCTTGAACTTAAGCGTAAAGAAATTTTTGGTCTATAAAGTTGATTATCTTTTTATCCAGTGTCCAAAGTAGTGAGTTCATATACCATTTACAATGGCAGGGACAATAGATTCCAGCTAAGTTCATTATTTAGGCCGGGAGTATTAATCTTCGAATTAAAAGTTCCAATACCTGGGATATCCATATTAAAGCGAATGCCCTTGTGAAGCTTTTATTCGTACAAATACAAATAATACACTACCCATAATTTCTTACCATATTACTTTATATATATCTATATTATTGCAATATATTTGGTTATTATTATAGTTATATCTATATTTGCAAAAATATTACTGACTATGTATAATGAACTATATGAACAATCGGGTAGCGATATGATCCGGCAGTTGGGAAAACGATACAGTGTCTATCGTAAACGGATGGGTTATACTCAAAAAGAAGTAGCAGAAAAATCTGGATTGAGCGTATTTACAATCAGTTCTTTTGAGAATGGTTCTTCTACCGGAATTACGTTGGCTTCGTTTATCAAATTGCTGCGAGCTATCGACAGTCTTGACGAAATTGTGAAACTGTTACCTGAATTACCGGAAAGTCCCCGTACATTATTTAAGATGCAACAGAAAGAAAAGTAATTATGGAATCGAATGTAGTAATGGTGAAGCTATGGGGAATGCCGGTAGGGTATCTTTCGTGGGATAAAAAATCGAATATCGCTGTTTTTGAATATGAACCGGAATTCTTAGACAAAGGTTTGGATATTGCTCCCCTAACCATGCCCGTCAATTCGCCCCGCAGCAGGAAGAATATACCCTGGACAGGCAATAAAGATAAATTGTACATGGGACTTCCACCGATGATAGCCGATTCACTCCCCGACAAATGGGGCCATTCTCTTTTCAGCGCATGGCTGCGGGATAATCATATTCCGACAAAGAAAGTAACTCCGGTGGATCATCTGTCATTTATTGGTAGTCGTGCACTGGGTGCACTTGAGTATGAACCGGCTCAGAAATTAGGCGATGACTCCGTTTTCACGCTAGATATTGAACACCTTTATGAGTTTGCCAAACAAGTATTGAATGAACGGGAAACGACGGTGCTTAATGCCGAAAATTCAATTTTGTGGCAAGACTTGATAAAAATCAGTTCATCACCGGGAGGTAAACGTCCGAAAGCAATTATTGCGGTTAACAAGACTTCAGGAGGGGTGATTTCCGGACAAGGGAATATCCCTGAAGGTTTTGAACATTTTATTCTTAAGTATGATGATAATTCATCGTATCCATTGGCCAGGCTGGAATTTGTTTATTATCAGATGGCTTTGGCTGCAGAAATAAATATGATGCCGTCTGAATTACGTTCATTCGGAAATGTTACCCATTTTCTTACCCGCCGGTTCGACCGTGTTGGCAATGACCGGGTACATACACAAACATTGGCTGCCATGTCTCCGGAAAGTGACAGTTACGAAGATTTGTTTGCCGTAATACGCGGGTTAAATTTGCCATACGATGACAGCCGCCAGCAATATCTGAGGATGGTATTTAATGTGCTCGCACGCAATGTGGATGACCATTCAAAGAACTTCTGTTTCTGTATGACTCCTGATGGCGTATGGCGTTTGTCTCCCGCTTATGATTTGACATACAGTGTTGATATTTCTGCCCCGGCATATATGAACAGGCATTTACTTACCTTAAACGGGAAGAATGAAAGTATAACCCGCGAAGATTTGGAAGCAGTAGCTCAGAGGAATGATATTCAGGATTATAAGTCTTTAATTGATAGGATAATGAATGCTGTTGGTAAATTCAGGGAGTTTGCCACAGTTTTGAAAATTGAAAAACAGTTAATTGATAGTATTGAATCTGATTTTGTCAGAGTATAAACCTAAACTCATATATTACTGAAAAAAGCTAAATACTCTTTGTTTCAGGATAAAATAGACGGATTTCAGAGAATTAATCTTTTGAGTTCAGATACCATGTACAAAGGCAGAGACAATAGATTCCAGATAAGTTCATTATTTGGGTCGGGAGTATTAAATCATTGGGATCTGCAAAAGTAGTGTAGCGAAAATTTTAAATTTCATGGTAAAAAAACAAAATGAATAAATTACTTCCACTTTCAGTTGGGATAATGCTTTTATCCTGTCAAAATCAAAAGAAAAAGACAGAAGCTTCGGACGCAAATAAAAATGCAAAGCCCAACATTGTTTACATTTTGGCAGATGATCTCGGTTATGGCGACCTGAGTTGTTACGGGCAAACCAAATTCAAAACGCCCAACATCGACCAACTCGCCGCAACCGGAATGCGATTTACGCAGCATTATTCGGGAAGCACGGTTTGCGCGCCTTCACGTTCTGCTTTAATGACAGGCCAGCATACCGGCCACACTTTTATTCGTGGGAACAAAGAGATAAAGCCCGAAGGACAACATCCTCTTGAAGCAAAAGCGATCACCATGGCCGAAAAGCTAAAAGAAGCAGGTTATGCAACTGGCGCCTTTGGAAAGTGGGGCCTCGGCTATCCCGGCTCGGAAGGCGATCCCAACAACCAGGGGTTCGATGAATTTTACGGTTACAACTGCCAGCGGATAGGACACAATTATTATCCCTACCACATGTGGCACAACCAGGAAAAAATAATGCTCGAAGGAAACGCTGACAGAAAAACAGAAGTTTACGGGCCCGAAATAATTCAGGAACACGCCTTGAAATTTCTGGAAGACAACAAAGACAACTCCTTTTTCATGTACTACCCTTCCATTATTCCACATGCCGAATTGTTTGCTCCCGAAGAATACATGGCCAAATACCGCGGAAAATTTCTTCCTGAAAAAGTTCATACCGGCATTGACGATGGCCCGGATTATAAAACCGGAGGTTATGGTTCACAGCCCGAATCGCACGCTGCTTTTGCCGCCATGGTTGATTATTTGGATATGCAGGTGGGCCAAATAGTTGCCAAATTAAAGGAATTGGGCATTTACGAAAACACCCTGATAATTTTTACGTCCGACAATGGCCCCCATCAGGAAGCCGGTGCCGACCCGGACTATTTCAACAGCAACGGAATTTTCAGGGGCTACAAACGCGATTTGTACGAAGGCGGAATCCGGGTGCCGATGATTGCCGTTTGGGACGGGAAAATTGCACCCGGAACAGAGTCAAACCACATGTCGGCCTTTTGGGATGTGTTTCCAACAGTGGCAGAAATGACCGGAATTTCAACTTCTGAAAATCTGGACGGCATTTCGTTTTTGCCAGCACTTCTCGCGAAAGAGCAAGCCCAACATGATTTCCTCTATTGGGAATTTCATGAAAAAGGTGGCCGGAAAGCGCTGCGCAAAGGCGACTGGAAGCTGGTAAATTACAACGTATTCGATCCGGCAAAAACCACCGTGGAATTGTACAACATTGCCAGCGACCCGGGCGAACAAAACAACGTTGCTGCTCAACATCCCGAAGTAGTTAAAGAACTGTCAGCGCTGATGGCAGGGGCACGCACACCTTCTGAAGTATTTACTTTTCAATCGCCAACTTTAATAAAATAGCGAATCAGGATGAAACGAAAAACAGCCGATTTGAAAACATGGAATCTTCAACCCGATGTTTTTTCTACCAAAGGCGGGAAGGATGCTGTGAAAGAAACTGATGCTTTGTTGTTTGCGCCTGATGCCATACAAGCAGTACCGTACAAAAAATGCAAATACCTCTTCCGAAGTATTTGCATTTCAGTAGAATAGATATTTAAAATCTTATTCCAGATAAGTATAACCGTACAACCCGGAGCGGTAGTTCGATAAAAATTCTTTTCCTTCTTCGGCAGAAATAATTCCAGATTTAACAGATGAAGTCACCCAGGTTTCAACGGTCCGGACCAGCTTTTTGGCGTTGTACTGAACGTAGTCGAGTACTTCTGCCACTGTTTCGCCGTCGATGATCTGATCGATGCTGTAACCTTTTTCGTTTACCGAAACGTGCACCGCGTTGGTATCGCCAAACAGGTTGTGCAAGTCGCCCAGTATTTCCTGATAAGCTCCTACTAAAAATACTCCGATGTAATAAGGTTCTTTTGATTTAATCGGATGCACCGGAAGGTAATATGAAAAGTTTCGGGTTGAGATAAAGTTGTCGATTTTTCCGTCAGAGTCGCAGGTAATGTCCTGAATGGTTGCTGATCGTTCCGGTTTTTCATCCAAACGCTGAATCGGAATGATCGGGAAAATCTGATCGATCGCCCATGAATCGGGAAGTGACTGAAACAACGAAAAGTTACAGAAATACTTGTCGGACAGTAATTTAGGTAAATAAAGCAATTCTTCAGGAATGTGCTTTAATTCTCCGGTCATCTGGTGAATTTCTTTGGTAATCGACCAGAACAGACGCTCAATTTGTGCGCGGGTTTTCAGGTCAACCAATCCAAGGCTGAACAGGTCGAGCGCTTCTTCCTTGATTTGCTGGGCATCGTGCCAGGTTTCAAGCATTTTTGACTGGTTGAGTTGTTCCCAAAGCGAGAACAATTCGCGAACCAGTTCGTGATCATCCT
>JAUYTA010000984.1 GCA_030695265.1 Bacteroidota bacterium | reverse complement strand
TGGCATCTTCCATGATTATTTCGTACGAATAACCGTATCCAAAATCTTTGTTTAAGGTGATGGTTCCTTCAAAGGTAACCACGTCATCAACAGCAGCTATGTCGAGTGTGGTAATGGTCAGGTCAAAGCTTTCGCCATCTTTGGTTCCATCCTGAATGTGAATCCAGTTTTTGCCCATCACTTCTTCGTTCACTTTCACAACCTGCCCTTTCATTTTGATGGTTTTACCAGCATAATCGTTTCTGCTGCTGTAAAGTTTGGCAATCGAAAGTCCTTCTATTGCCGGAGATACTGATATTCCTTCTTTCTGAGATAAGCCAACCTTATTTCCCTGTTGTGCAGGAGTCTGCACATCTGCAATAATGGGCAGGGTACTGATTTCCTGAACGAAGAAAATGGTTTCAAAATCGCGCTCCAGCTCTTTACTATGAAAGTTCTTCATTTCAAGCGCCTTGTTGAAATAATAAATTTCACCCTTTTCGGCTTCCTGGCGACTGACTGCAATCCAGTTTTCAGTGCCATTTTCACTTACCTTCAAGTAGGTGTATTGCGAGGCCTGAATAACTTCTTCAACTTTAACTTCGTGCATCGAAGGATTGGCAAGGCTTTGGTTTTGAGCTGTCGGTACTTTGTTCTTTCTTACACAGCCCGAAAAAACAACCAGTATGGACAAAATAGCAAATAATGATCTCATAATTTATAAATTTAATGTTTTCTGATTTTTACACTTCTTGAAATCGTTGAATTCAAAAACTTTAGCTTTCAAACAAATTTCAAAACAATTAGTTGTAATTTTAGTTGATTTTTCAATCACTTAGCCACAATATGATTTAAATCAACTGAAACTTTAAAAAACGCCAAATGGAACCCAATCCAAAAACATCAAACACCGAAACCGGCATCAATACCGGACGCCGCCAATTTCTAAGGAAAACTACCGCATTCGCCGGTGGATCAGTTCTTCTGAGTTCCTTTCCTGCTCAATTATTTGCTGAAATTATCAAAGCCGACGACCCACGCCTTATTACCGAAACTATTCGTTATACCGGGGCAAGTGGCCCGATGATCGCATATCTTGCCCGTCCGAAAGGGAAGAAAAAACTTCCGGCAGTTATTGTAATTCATGAAAACCGCGGACTTCAACCACACATTAAAGATGTTGCGCGACGAATGGCCCTCGAAGGTTTTGTTGCGCTTGCCCCCGATGCTTTGTCGCCGCTGGGTGGCACGCCTGAAAAACCTGAAGAAGCCGGCCCAATGTTTCAAAAGCTGGACTACGAAGTAACCAAGAAAGACTTTTCTGCTGCCGTTGCGTATCTGAAAACCAATCCGCTGATAACCGGGAAAGTGGGCTGCACTGGCTTTTGCTGGGGTGGCGCCATGACGAACCATGTTGCCGTAAACGCTCCTGAACTGGATGCAGCCGTTCCGTATTATGGCGGACAACCAAAGGCCGAAG
>JAUYTA010000974.1 GCA_030695265.1 Bacteroidota bacterium | reverse complement strand
CCGACTTATTAAAAGTCCTGGCCGATCAAAATTACACAAAGCCTTATCCAATTCAGCAAGAGGCCATCCCTGCCATTTTGAAAAGAAAAGATGTTTTGGGAATTGCCAAAACCGGCTCCGGAAAAACGGCCAGTTATGTATTGCCTGTTTTGACCAATTAGCAGGGAAATACTGCCTCGAAAAACCGTCATGTCAATGAATTGGTTTTGGTGCCAACCCGCGAACTGGCTGTGCAGGTGCAGGAAGTTTTCCATTAATTCGGTTCAGCGCTACCCGAACGGATCAAATCCCTCGCTGTATTTGGAGGTGTTGCCATCAACCCGCAAATGATCGCTCTGCAGAATGTGAACATATTGGTTGCCACACCCGGAAGGCTTTTGGAACTGGTTGAATCGAACGCGGTTCACCTATCGGGTATCGATACACTGATTCTGGACGAAGCCGACAAAATGCTCAATCTTGGGTTCAAGGAAGAAATGAACCGCATCATTGCGCTCTTACCGAAAAAGCGTCAGAACCTTTTGTTCTCAGCCACTTTGAGCGACGACATCAGCAGCATTAACCAAATATTACTGCACGATCCGGTGGTAATTAAAATCGAATCTGAATGCGACAACATTGACCTGATCGATCAGTTGGGCTATTTTGTTTCAGAAGAAAAAAAAGGACCACTGCTGCGCTATTTAATCAAAAGCAAAGACCTTGCACAAGTGCTGGTTTTCACATCATCGGTTTACAAGGCCGACAATGTGGCCGACAAACTCCGGAAAAACGGAATTGACGCGGCAGCCATGCACAGCAAAAAAAGCCAGAAAGTAAGAACCGACGCTTTAAGTAAATTCAAAACGGGCAAACTTCGGGTGTTGGTGGCAACCGATCTGATTTCGCGCGGTATTGACATCGAATTTTTGCCCCATGTGATTAATTACGAATTGCCACGTTCGCCCAAAGATTATATCCACCGCATTGGCAGAACCGGCCGCGCAGAATCATCCGGCGAAGCCATTTCCTTTGTTACTCCTGAAGACCAGCATCATTTCAAAATCATTCAAAAGAAAATGGGTAAATGGGTAACCATGATCGACAGCGAAAACCTTGACTTAAAAGGCTATTAATTCAATTTATGGAAACCGATATCCGAATCGTAAAACCCGGTGCCCGAAATGAATTGATTGGACCGAAAGGTGAAATTCTTACGCCTCCGCAGGGCTGGACTTCTTTACCTGCCGGAGATGCAGGCATTACCCGAAAGGATTCCCATTGAAAAGCGGGCAGCACTTGCCGTTATTGCGTGGATGCGGCATCAAACCATGGCTTACGACAACCTGAAAATTGCCAGAATTAAAGGAGAACGCCGTGCCGTGAGACGATCGCTGGCACAACAATCAGCAGCCATACTTGCCAATTACCGCGAAGGCCGCGTGGTAACAGAAAATTGTCCGCTGCAAAAAGCGATGAATAAACTTCAATAAACCGAACATGCAAAATCTGTGTCCATGTGGCTCGGGCCTCTCCTATTCAGCCTGTTGCGAACCGGTCATTTCAGGAAGAAACGAGGCAATTACAGCGCAGGCACTCATGCGATCGCGCTACGTGGCTTTTACCCTGGCGAATGTTGATTACCTGATGCGCAGTCATTCTGCAAAAACGCGACCGGTCAAAACCCGTAAAAGCATCGAAAAATGGGCGAAGTCGGTAGCATGGATGGGACTTACCATCCTTGAAACTCAGGCCGGAGAAGCCAGCGACGAGATTGGAACAGTGGAGTTCAAAGCAACTTACCTGGAAAACGGGAAGCTGCAACAAATTCACGAAAAATAGCTCTTCCAACGCGAAAACAGAAAATGGGTGTATGTTTCGGGAGTACACAGGTAGTTTTCAGATGTTCCTGTTTAACAGGTATTGAATAAATATGGTTCGGTAACGTTTGGTGGAGGTGAAATATTTATTTTTCAGTCATAGTTGGAGAGCGGCAGAGCCACAAAATATTTGTAGCACAAAAGTCAATAACGCAGATAAGGTGCAGCGCACCGGAATATTAAAAATAGATACGTACTCTGTTTCGGTGCGCTGCACCTCTTGCATGAATTGCAAACTATAAACTACAAATATCAACAGTGCGCTGCACCTAAAAGTGGTTTGAAATTGCATTTGGTATAACAGGACGGCTCCCAAACCAACAGGGATGGAATCCATTCTCAATCCACAAATTCAAATGTAATATGACAGGCAAGCATCGCATAATGACAGGTAAGCATTGCACGATGACAGGCAAGCATTGAAATATGACAGGCAAGCATTGCACGATGGCGAGTGATGTTTATAAGATGACAGGCAATATTTGCAAAATGACAAGTAAACATCACCGGATGACAAGGCATATTTGAAGGATGATGGGACGTATTTGCACGATGACAAGCTGTATTTGCAGGATGACAGGTAATATTTGCAGGATGACAGGCAAGCATTGACAAATGGCGGTACATTTCAGGAACAGGAATTGAGGTTTTATTAAGATGTCACTGAATATTATTGAAAATAATTAAAAAACCACTTGCCATTTATGTTGTAATGTTGTAATTTGGTTTCATAATTTGAATTATACCCAATCTAAAAACTAAATTTCAACCCAAAATGAACAAGAAACAAGAAAACCGCTTCAGCATGTACCTTGCTACCGTTGATTTCTGTGAAAAGAACACCGACTTTACCGCCCCTCTCCCCAACTTCAGTGCGAACTTTGAAAACCTGAAAGCTACCAGCGACCGGATTCACCTGATTGCCGAAACACAAGCTGCTGACACCAGCGGAACTACTGCCGAAAAAAACGACTACAATGAAAACCTGGTAGTTGTGGCCGCTGATACCTCCCGCAAACTGATGGCTTATGCCAAACTGAGCAAAAACCAGAAGCTGCTGAAAGAAATTAGTTTCACCGAAACCGATTTAAGGCGTTTGCCCGACACTATTTTGCCCGATACGGCACAGCTTATATACGACCGTGCCCAGACTCACCTGGCTCCGCTGGCCGATTACATGGTAACTGCCGAAACTCAGGCAGCCCTGTTGCAGGCCATTACCGATTCTAAGCGGACGCTGGCCTCTCCGCGTGTGGAGAAGGTAAGCCAGGTGCAGGCGACCAAACAACTGGCCGAATTGTTTGTAACCGGCGATGAAGCGCTCGCAAACATGGATGCCGTGGTGGAGATTGTGCGGTTGACTCAGGCAAATTTTTATGCCGGATATAAGTCAGTCCGGAAAATTATTGAAGCTGGCAACAGGAAAATGTCGGTGAAAGGACTGGTTACCGATGGGCAGACCGGCGAACCTGTTAAAGGAGTGGCCATTTCGTTTTGGCTTGATGGCGATGCAACGAAAACCTACGCAGCCGAAGAAGCTTCGCTGGTGAAGAAAACAGCCAAAAAGGGTGGTTTTTACGTGAGCTCGATGCCAGCCGGAATATACAGGGTTACCCTGCAAAAAGCCGGTTATGCCGAACAAACCCTGACTGTTTATGTGAACGACGGCGAACTGACAACGGTGGATGTAAAACTGACCAAAGCGTAAGCGATGGCTAATCCCGACAGGTTTTCAAAACCTGTC
>JAUYTA010000964.1 GCA_030695265.1 Bacteroidota bacterium | reverse complement strand
TTTCAGCACGGATTTGAAGCCAATTCAGTAAAAAGTGTGGTTACCGACCTGATGCAGGAAGCCGCACAATCGGCAACACAGTTGGTTGGCGCTCAGGCTTACAAGCTAAGTCATATCGCCGGAAGAAGCATTACTGATAGCCGTCCGTTCCAGATATTTGAAGGATCAAACGATATTTTGTATGCCCAAATTTCCGAGAATTTGGTAAAAATGATGAAGAAAACCAAAGAAAGCAACCTTTACCAATTCCTAAAAGACTTCAACCTGACTTCAAAATCAGCACCTTCGATGAAAAAAATGCTTGATTTTGAGTTGAACCTGGAACTTCCACAACGAAAAATGGTTGAATTAGGGCAAATCCTTGGTCGTATTGTTTCTTTTGAAATGGTGATCAATCTGGGTGAAAAGGGATACCGAAGCGATTTGATCAATAATGGACTGGTATTTCTGAAGCAGGAAATTGCTTCATTGTTTCAACATTTCAATTTCAGCAATCAAACCCTGGTGGTTGAAGATTATCAGGAAGAAAGCAACTGGATGAATTTTGTTTCTGCACATTGAGCGGATTAAAACCGGGCATTTTTAGTATTTTTGCAAGCTCAATCGGGGAGGAAAAGCTATTTTCAGTATTGAAAAAATACATTTATACTGGTTTCCTGCCGCAATAAACATTTTTAAAATGAGTTTTCATTCTTATGCGATCTATTCTCCTGACGCCGGAGCCTTTTATTACGGTTATTTTGAGGATCTTGAAAAAGTGCTCGAAATGCACAACACAAACCAGATAACTCCTACAAAGGATCGGGGTCCATGGGTTCTGATGTATTCGGAAAGGCATGATACGCGACTAAAAGCCATTCGGCAGGTAAGTTTTTACCGATCGGTTAAAGGCCAGCGTTTTATGCGGAACAAACTCAATTTCTGAAGCTGCCGTCAGTGGCAGTTTGGTTTTTTACAAACAAATTAACATTCCGAAAGCCTCACAAACAATGCATTGTTAATAAATAATTGATTGACACACCTTAATTTTAACAAATCAGTAGTTGATCTTTTGTAAATTTGAAAACAAATTTAATACGTCATTACCATGAAGAGAATTATCTTAGTTGCTTTTACATTGGCATTTCTTACAAGCGGATGTAAAGTATTCAAGTCTAAAAAGAGTCAGGCAGCTCCAAAAACAGAAACAACCGCAGAAACCAAAGTTTTTTCAGTGCCTGCTGTACGCGAAAATCCAACTTCGGATACCATGTACGAAACTGCCGATAAATCTGTTACAGGAAAACCAGTATCAGTAAGAAGCGAGAATTTTACATTTTCAGATGAAGATCAGGCCGCTTACGGAAGCAAAAGCTTCTTTGTGATTGTTGGAAGTTTCAGCAGCAACGAAAATGCCGGACGTTTCAAACAGGAACTGGTTCAACTGGGCTTTAAACCAATTATTCTGCACAGTGAAACTGGCTATTACAGGGTTTGTGTCGATTCTTTCAATGATGAAGCTGCTGCCCGTAGCCGTGTTCAGAAAATCAGAACTGATTATCCGAAATATGCCGACAGCTGGTTACTGATCAAGAAATAAAGCTTTCAGGAAAAAATAAAAAAGGGATACCTCAGGGTGTCCCTTTTTTTTGTTCATCTTTTTTTAAGCGGTTACTTTAAGATTTTCTCTGCTTCCTGATAGCCTTCCGCAACAACAGTCATTTGAATATTGCTCTCATTGATGGCCATTGGATTGACCAGATAGGAAGGAACTAACCTGTTGCCGTTGCTTATGGTTGAAGTAGCCATCGGAACAGGTTTATCTTGTGATAAAAGCATTGCCAGTTCAGCCACTGTATATGCCATCGTTTTAATCGGTTTATATACCGTCATGGTTTGATTTCCTTTGATAATTTCCTGAATGTTTGGCAAGTCTGCATCTTGCCCGGCAAGTTCTACTTTCCCTTCCATTTTTTTCTCTTTCAAAGCCCTTAATACTCCCAAAGCAATGGCATCATTCCCGGCAAGAATTGCATCCACATCTCCTTTGGCAGATTCAATAAGCTGAACAGTATGTCGGTAACCTTCAGCTTCGGTCCAGTAATCTGAAAAAACATTGTAAATCAGACTTATCTGGCCTTTATCAATGTATGGCTGTAAAATATTCATCTGACCTAGATAAATCATTCGACTGTT
>JAUYTA010000962.1 GCA_030695265.1 Bacteroidota bacterium | reverse complement strand
AAGCATTCAAAGTTGGTTCAGCAATTCCCCAGCGAACGAGGTCGAAGAAACGCGGACTTTCCAAAGCAAATTCCAATCTTCTTTCCCAACGTAGCGCCTGGCGTGCATTTTCCTGCGACCATACCAGGTTTGAACCATCGTACAAGCTGATTTTGTAGTTTGATGGCGAAGTTCCGTTGGCGAGTTTGGTACGTTCGGTGCTTACTGCAGCCCTTGCACGAATCTGGTTAATGAGTGGCATCGCTTTGTCCTGTTGACCCAGTTCAATGTAAGCTTCGGCCTGCATTAAAAGTACATCGGCATAACGAATGATATCTATATTTTTAGAGACTCCCATAAACGGACCTTGTTTTTTATAGCAGGAACAGTCGGCTGCCTGTTGTTCTTTCATGCTCTGGAAAAATCCGTAAACACCCGCATCGCGCACCCAGCTGTTGCTGAAAATATAAGCTGGTTCGTTGCGGTATTTGTACGGATGTCCATCCATAGCAACAGAATGATCGATACGCGGATCAACAGTTACCCCGGTTGGAGTAATGTCGGCAGCGCTCAAAGTTACATCATTAAAAGTATTGAACTTTGGCAATCCTGAAGCATTGGTTGCGAATGCGTTAACCAGGTTATGGCTTGGCTGGTGAAAACCGCAACATCCATACTGAGGCGCGCCATGAGGATAATTCAATCCGTTTTCAAAGTTCAACCGTCCGGCGGTGGTGCCGTCGCTGATCGAAAACTGGATGGCAAAAACTGATTCAGGGCCATTGTCGTATCCATTCAGGAAGTTTTCGCCAAAGTCGGGTTGCAGGTTGTATTTTCCTGAAGAAATAACCATTTGGGTCAGTGTAACCACTTCCTGCAACCTGCTTGTGTTAATTTTAGTAACACTATGGTTGTCAGCTTGTTCGTAAGCCTGATATAATCTCAATTTTGCCAGATACGCTGCTGCTGCCAATTTGTTGGCGCGACCTATTTCCGGTTGATTTGCCGGCAAATTGTCAATGCCATTCTGAAAATCTTCGCCGATTTTATTCCACAACTGATCGCTGGTCAAATCCTGATTCGAAACCTGTTTGATTTCGTCATTGGTCATGGTTTCAGTAATGTAAGGAATACGGTTAAACAAAACTTTCAGCATAAAATGGGAGTGAGCCCTTAAAAAACGTGCTTCTGCAATTCTTACTTTCCTAAGCGGATATTCCTCATCGGTCAACTCATTCAGGGTGCGTAAGGCTGTGTTTGCCCTTGAAATAGCGCTGTAAAAATTCTCCCATGTAAATGGAAGTCCGGCCAGCCAGCTTTGATCGGGTTGGGTCAGATTGTACTGTTCGTAAAAGTTGAACGGCTCAACATCAGAAACTCCGCCACCACCTTTGTAAGCATCGTCAGAACGGACACTTCCATAAACCCACATGCTTGCCATCGGGCCAATCATATCATTATTGCCAATTCCGGCATAAGCAGCGGTAACCAAACCTTCAGCTCCATCAACAGTTGGACTTCCGGCAGAAATAAAACCCTGTGGTTCTGTTTCAAGAAACTTGGTACACGACGTAGTCATCAGACCAATCACTATAGCCGCACCGATATATACTTTATTTATATTCATGATAGTTTTTTTAATAGGTTTATAACGAAACATTTACACCAAACGAGATCGTAGTTGGCACTGGTATTCTATTCACATCCGTTCTTTCCGGATCTGGTCCCTGGAAGTCTTTGGCTTTAAACCAGAATAAGTTGTCAGCCATCACATACAACCTTAATTTTTCAATTCCGGTTTTCTTAACCGATGCTGAATTGAATGTGTAGCCAAGCTGCATGTTCCGAAGTTTAAAATAGGATGTGTTTACATTAAAGTAGTCAGAAGATCTTGTTTCATTGTTTCCGTCAGACAAAGTCAAAGCCGGAATTGAACTGTTGGTGTTTTGTGGAGTCCATGCATCAAATACGCCTGGTCCAACATTCTCACGTCCGCGGATAAAATTATTGTAGAACGTGTAAGGGTCGAAACCAGTTTTTCCTGAAACTCCTGAACCAAATATGGCAAAGTCGAAGTTTTTGTAATTCACACTAATATTCAGGCTGTATTCCATATTTGGAAGCAAAGTACCAATGAATTTCTGGTCGAGTGCATCGATTGATCCGTCATTGTTCAGGTCTTTGTAGCGAATTCTTCCCGGACCAGCGCCTACTTGTGTCGCATGAGCGTCAACTTCTCCCTGATTCCGGAAAATACCATCAGAAACGTATCCAAAAACTGATAACTCGGAATGTCCGATAATGGTTTGTTCAGCATTTCCCGGATATCCGGTTCTTACCTCTTCAGGCAATTTGGTTATTTTATCTTTAAAGTGACTTGCATTTGCTGTAATCTCGTAATTAAAATCATTGTTTACATCTTTGCGGTAACTTAATGAGAATTCCCAACCTTTATTTGATTTGGTTGCCCCGTTCAGGAACTGAAGCTGCCCTTCGCCCAAAGCAGAAATTACAGGTGGCTGAATTAAAATATCGCTTGTGGTGCGGCTAAACCAGTCGAAGGAACCAACCAGTTTGCTGTCGAAAAATCCAAAATCGATACCAAGGTTTATCTCATCAGTTGTTTCCCATTTTAGAGCAGGATTTGCTGCCTGAACGGAAACAAAGCCTGAAGGAAGGTTACCGGAATCAGCGCCGCCTAAAGAATAAGCCGAACCAACATTCCAATACTGGTCGAAGAAGCCGTTGTGGAAAATTGCAGCAACCTGGTTGGCCGTTGCTCCGTAACGCGGTTCGTATAATCCAAGGCTTGCAAAATCACCTACATCCTGGTTACCAACTCTTCCTACTCCAACTCTTAACTTCAGGTTCGACAAGTTTTTAATATCTTTCATATAGTCTTCCTGAATGATTCTCCAACCAAAAGTTGCTGCAGGAAAAATACCATAGCGGTTGTCTTTACCAAACCGGGATGAACCGTCACGACGTACAGTAACATAAGCCAGGTATTTGTCGCCGTAGTTGTATTCGATTTTACCGAATTCGGAGAACAGACGGCTGCCTGTTGCTGTTCCAAAACTGTTCCCATTGCTGGTACCGGCGCTCAGCACAAAGAATTCTTCCGTTTGAGTTGAAAAACCTTCCTTATATCCGGTGAAATCACCGAAATTATCACTCACAGCTTCCAAACCCAATAAAAATCCAAAACTGCTTTTACCAACTTTGTAATTGTATCTGGCAGTATTCGACCATGTGTAACTTTTAAAGTCGCTGTTATAAATGGTCATATTATTTACCGTCCGGGCAATGAATCCTTCAACAAAACTTGGTTCAATGTTCTTCCTGTTTAGCATCGAATAATCGATACCCAAATTGGTTCTGAAAACCAGATTTTTTACAAGCTCCAGTTCAGCAAATACGTTTCCGAACAGATACGTCCGGTTTGTATTGTCCCAGCGGTTGATGTACTGCATGTGAACCGGATTGTTACGATCTGAATATCCTGAACCGACAGGTCCGGCATATTCGCCGGTAGTGGTGTACATGGGGATTGTAGGAGCCAGGGTTACAGCAAGTCCCGGAGTTGGCGCACTTCCCAAGTCGGGTGTTTCCAAAGTTTCATTGGATGAAACTATCTGGGCATTCATTCCAAACTTCAGTTTTTTATCGAATGTGCTGGACTGAGCGTTTAGCCGGGCGCTGATCCTGTCGTAGTTGGTGTACTTCAACATCCCGGTGTTTTTCAGGTAACCAATATTCATGAGTACTGAAGATTTGTCGGTTCCGCCTGAAACAGTTAAATCATTGTTGATCACATAACCGGTCTCATAACTTTCCTTTTGCCAGTCGGTGTCGCCAACAGGTACCGTCTGATTGCCACCCACATAAGGTTTGGCTGTAACATTATTTAGGACAGGGTTATTATAATCCCTATTCCAGTCGAAATTATAGATTTCTCCATATCCGCTGGCCGGATCAACACCGTCGTTAACGGAAGCTTGCCAAAGGGCTTTTCCACGATCAACAGCATTCAACATCTTATAACGCTGAGATTTTTCAGACTGTACAGATAAATTGGAATTGAATTGGATTTTCACCTTCCTGGCTTTGTTCGCGCCATTGTTGGTGGTCACAATCACAACACCGTTCGAGGCTCTTGATCCGTAAATGGATGAAGCGGAAGCATCTTTCAATATCTGAACGGATTCAATCGAACCCGGGTTAAGACTTTGAAAAACTTCAGGACGTTTTGTAGGAACTCCATCAATAATGTACAATGGATTGTTGTCGCCCAATGTATTCACACCACGGATTAAAATCCGGCTGTTGGCTGCATTCGGACTTCCTGTTTTTTCGATGTAAAGACCGGGTACCCTACCTTGAAGTGCCTGCATAGGATTTCCGGAGCTTAAAGTCACATTTTCAATGGATTTCATTTCCACCACTTCTATTGCACCTGTCAGGTCAGCTTTTCGTTGAGTGCCGTAACCAACTGCAACAACTTCATCCAGACCAATTGATTCTTCAGCTAATACCACATTAATGGAGGTGCGTCCGGAAACCGCAATTTCCTGTGGTCTCATGCCAACAAAGCTGAAATTCAATGTCGCATTTTTATCAGTTTTAATGGAATAAATCCCATTAAAATCAGTAATAGAGCCATTCATGGTGCCCTTTTCAACAATAGTTACACCAGGCAATCCGGCCCCGGTTTCATCAGTAACTTTTCCGGTTACCGATGTTTCCTGGGCAATTGCTTCAATCGAGAATAGAAATACCAGCAGAAGGAAAATACCTCTTGCCATTTGTTTCAAAAAAAATGATCTTTTCTTCATAGTTTGTTTAATTTGAGAATAATAACTGTTCAATTTCAATCATATCATATTCCGGAGTTGCTCCGGCTTTACTTGCTACAAATGCTCCGGTTGCACAGGCAAATTCCAGCGCTTTGTCGTTTGTTTTTCCTTCGAGCAAGGCAGCAATGAAACCTGCCAGAAAGGCATCGCCTGCACCGACAGTATCTACTGCTTCCACTTTAAATCCGGGATGTTCGTAAAATTCTCCATCGGAGTATAACAATGCGCCTTTGTCGCCTTTGGTTACGCAAACCATTTTCGAATTGTACTCTTCGGCAAACCATTTCACCAGACTTTTTTCATCGTGTTTGTGTTTGTTGTACCATTGTCCGAAAACGCCCAGTTCTTCATCGTTCAACTTTACGATGTCCGATTTCAGGATAAGCTGTTCGACAATTTCCCTTGTGTCGTATGGTTGCCGCAGGTTTACATCAATGAGTTTTACAACATCATTTTCAAGCAAGTGAAGAATTGTATTCCTTGTTTCAGGATTACGGGAAGCCAGTGTTCCGTAGATAATCAGGCCAGATTTTTTTGCCTGACTGTTCAGAGAATCTGTTAAAATCAGGTTGTCCCAGGCAACAGGCTCGCAGATTTCGTATGTAGCATTGTTGTTTTCGTCCAAATGAACCAATACTTCGCTGGTAGGAAGTGTTTCATCAATCTGAATCAGATCAGTTTGCAAACCTGAATCTTCAAGAAAAGCAAGTAATTTTTTGCCTTGATCATCACTTCCAACTTTACTTGAGATGGATACTTTCTGTCCGATCCGGTTCAGGTGCAGGGCCACGTTCATTGGGGCGCCCCCAGGTTTTGCCCCTGAAGGGAGATTGTCCCAAAGGATTTCCCCGATACACAGAATTTGATTGTTCTTTATTTTCATAATTTAAGATATTCTGTTTTATTACGCTGTTTATTCATTTCATCCTGAATTTCTTCCAGCGATTTACCTTTGGTTTCAGGCAGAATTTTCCAGGCAAAGAAGAAATGCAGCACCATCATTACGGCAAAAAAGGCGAACGACGGACCTCCGCCAATTGACGGCATGTTGGCAAAAACCGGGAACGACCAGCTGATAGCCGCTGCCATAATCCAATGGGTAAAACTGCCCAGCGCCTGTCCTTTGGCGCGTAATTTATTCGGAAATATTTCGGAGATAACCACCCATAGTACGGCTCCCTGCGAGAAAGCGAAGAAGGCGATGAATCCCATCAGGTAAATCATTACACCATAGCCGCCGAACTCGGTGAAGTTATTGGTGAAGAAAGCCTTGGACAACATTCCCAGAAAAAATACCATACCTACCGAACCTGCCATGAGGAGGTTCCGGCGTCCGTAACGGTCGATTAAGAACAGTGCAACGATGGTGAAAAGCAGATTGGTCAGTCCAATTGAGATTGACTGAAGCAGGGAAGCATTTTGACCCATGCCGGTCATTTCGAAAATGCGCGGGGCGTAATAGATTATGGCATTGATGCCGGCAAGCTGATTGAAGGCCGCGATCAAAATGGCAATCATTACCGGGAAGCGGTTCTCTTTGCTGAATAAGTTGTAATGTCCGGTTTTTTCCTGACTTTGAATAGAGTCAGTAATTAGTTTCACTTCACCTTCAGGATTTGCTGCGCCAATGCGGGTAAAGATGTTGATGGCCTCCTCCTTGCGGTTGTTCATGGCCATCCAGCGCGGACTTTCCGGCATTCCGAAAAGCAATACAAAGAATGAAAAGGCGGGAATGGCTTCAACACCAATCATCCATCGCCACGAAGCAGTTTCAATAGCACCTGAAATCAGGTAATTAATTACGTATGCCAGAAATATAGCAGTCACTACATTAAACTGGTTCATTACTACCAGACGGCCGCGTTGGGCAGCAGGAGATATTTCGGCAATAAACATGGGTGTAACTACTGAAATGCAGCCCAGCAGGATTCCGGTCAGAAACCTGAAAAAGAGGAACACGCCCCAAACAGGAGAAAGTGCACTGCCAAGCGTTGAAAGGGCAAACAGTCCGGAGAGAAAAATGAGCGATTTGCGGCGGCCAAACTGGTCAACCGGTTTACCTATTATAATGGTACCGATAATGGTGCCGATTAATGCAATGGCTACGGTAAAACCAAGGGAGAACTTGCTGAGTTGGAAGACTGTCTCTAATTGAGAAGTCGTTCCGGAGATCATTGCAATATCGTAGCCGAACAGGAAACCGCCCAGCGCGATAATCATTGCTACAGTACTTACCTTTTGTGTTTTCATAAGTGTCGGGAATAGATTTTTTGTATTCCCAAAACTACTGCCTACCCAAAAAAGCATGTATCCGAAATGATACGAAGATGATCACCTATGATACATTCGGACACCCCAATTGCAAACGTTTGCAGAAATGTTACATGAATGGCAGCTATGTTACACGACGCTTAACTTCTGTTACTTTGCACTTCTCACCTTACCCGAACCGGTTATTGCCTGATCGATCATAGGTTTTCCCTTGTAGGTAACATTTCCTGACCCAGCCATACGAACGTAAAGGTTGTTATTGGCCTCAACCTCCACATTTCCGGAGCCTGAAACTTTAACAGTCACATCATCGGCAGGGTACTTCATACCTTTAAAATTTCCGCTGCCGGAGATGTTAACGCTCAGATCCTGTGCAGCGGTTTCTCCTGCAAGAACAATATTGCCTGAGCCTGAAATGGTAGTTTTTACCCGTTCGGCAGTAAGCTCCGAAAGTTTGATATTTCCGCTTCCGCTAACCGCCAAATCGATGATTTTGGATTTGATTTCGTCTTCGGCAATAATATCGCCCGAGCCGGCCACGCCCAATCCGTTAATTTCAGGAGTGGTGATGTAAATCGTTATTTCGCCCGGATTAAAAGTAGTCCAGAAAATGTTTTTGTTGGGAAACCTGATAATGAGTTTGCCATCTTTCACTTCTGTAATTAGTTCTTCCAGCGCCGAAGGTTTGGCCACAATTTCGAGGCTTTGTTTTGCACCCTGCACGAGGTGAACTGTTGCTCCAACCCGTAGTGAAATTTCGGTAAAAGGATCAACTTTGCGGGTTTCTTCGTCGGCCTGAACCTGAATCGCAGTAAGGATAAAAGCGAATAAAATGAATGCTGCTGTTAATTTTGTTTTCATGATTCTTTATTTAATTGATTGTTTGTTCTGAACTTCTAAACGTGTTTATAGACGGCAAATTATTTGGGAAGTTGCAAAAAGGGAGAAAAAAAGCCTCCCCCGACCCCTCCAAAGGAGGGGAGATGAAACCGGTACCCGATCATTTCAATAAAAAGAACAATTCAGTGTGTATTTTTAAGCCCTCCCTTTTGGGGAGGGTTTGGGTGGGGCTTCACTCCTCCTCCAAATCAAACAAGCCTTCCGGAATCCGTAGTTCTATTTCCCGTTTGTCTTCGTCTATATTGACAATCAAATCTTCGTTCAGCGGTACGAATGCTTCTTTGCCCTGGTATTCAACCAATAGCAACATGTTTCCGGCATAATCATGTACCTCGCTAATTTCACCGATCAGCCCGAGTGTTTCGTCGTATAACTGAAATCCGACCAATGCATGTGGGCTCATTTCGTCGTCTAACTCTATCACATCTTCTTTGTTTACAAAGACTGACAATCCGCAAAGCGCTTTTGCCTTTGCATCCGTGTCAACCCAGTCAAGCCGGGTAATCACCGATTCCGACGATTTAAACCGAAACCCTTCTTCAGCAATAAAGAATGGAACAAGCAAATTGTCGATTTCAAGGAAAAGTGGCGGATATTCTTCGAGTGTTTCGTAGTATTCTTCCTGAAAGCGGATGACCAATTCTCCGTTGATGCCATGTGGTTTCTGTACATAGCCCACCTTTGTACAATTGTTTTTCGGTATTGTTTCCATAGTTGTAAAAATAGAAAAAAGCGACAGATCTCTCTATCGCTTTTATTAGTTGTCTGTTTTATTCCGAAGTTTAAAACAGGATTCGGTCAAAAATTAACCTTCAGTTTCTTCAGGAGCAGCTTCTTCGGCTACTTCTTCAGCAACTGGTGCAGGTGCAGGTGCAGGTGCGGCAGCAGCTCTTGCAGCGGCAACAGCTTCAGCATTGCGTTTTGCAATTGCGTTCAATCTTTCAGTGTTCTTCTTGGTTTCCAGGTCGAACTGTGCTTTGCGCGAAGTTTCTGAATTTGAAACCAATCCATCTTTTTTAGCCTGAACTTTATTCGCTTTTTCGGTTACCCATGCATCGAATTTGGTTTCAGCTTCTTCAGCAGTGAAAGCGCCTTTGGCGACACCACCTAAAAGATGTTTTTTGTACATTACTCCTTTGTAAGATAAAATAGCTCTTACTGTGTCGGTTGGTTGGGCGCCTTTTGCAAGCCAGTCAATGGCTTTATCAAAATCGAGTTCAATAGTAGCAGGATTTGTATTTGGATTGTACGATCCAATACGTTCAATATTACTACCATCCCGTGGTGCCCTGCTATCAGCTATCACAATGTGATAGTAAGCATACCGTTTGCGACCATGTCGCTGCAATCTGATTTTTGCTGGCATTTTGCTTAAATTTAAATGATAAACAGTTATTTAAAAATTGTGGCGCAAAGTTAAAACATTAATCCTGAAATCAAAATCGAGTTTTGAAATAAATCCGGGGACATTTGTGCCCCGCATTTTTAGCCATTTTATTTCTACTTTTACTGGGTCGCTGATCAATTTTCAAAATGCTTAAAAAGTGCATTCTTCCGGTACTCTTTTTCCTGATTTCTCTCCCTTTATTTGCAGAATTCAGAACGAATGTACATTCCATATCGCGTCGTGAAGGATTATCGAATGGTGCGGTAAATACCATTGCGAAGGATGCGGATGGATACATCTGGTTCGGAACCTGGAATGGTCTTAACCGGTTTGATGGCAATGACATGACAACTTATCTGCCCGGAATTAATTCCTATTCCATACACAACCATGTTGTCCGCGAATTGTACCCAACAGCTTCGGGGCCAATCTGGATGCTTACCAACAAAGGAGTGGGCTTGTACGACAATGTCCACAACCGTTTTACCAACTATTTTACGAATGAATCGGAGCAGCTCAACTACGAAAATGACATTTCTATCAGTCACTCTGACAAATACGGAACACTGGTTTCCGTGTTCGGACGAGGCATTTTCAAATATGACAGCATTTCCGGTGAATTCAGGAATATTATTTTTGATGAAACTTCGAAAGCGGTTTCCCTTGGCATAAAATGGGTTCAATGGCTGGATGGTCGTGCTTACTTCATTTCAGAAAATGGCCGGCTGATTTTAATGAATGGCAACCACCTTCAGGAGATTATGTCCCTGCCTCTCAGTGAAACCCTGACATCATCCAATTCATTTCTCATCAACAACCGTCCCTTCCTGATGCTGACACAACGTTCAGGAATGGCCATCCTAATTGATATAAATGCGAAAGAAATTCAGCAACTATCGATTCCTGACGATATTATAACTTCATTTTCAATTTCGGAAAACAAAGAACAACTGTGGGCAGGTACTGAAAAAGGCAAGATATACAGTTTCAATTTGCTCACACGCAAATTGGAATTGCTTGATCAGCTTTCAGCGCTGTTTATTAATAATCCAATTACTACCCGGATATTATGTATTTACGAAACCGAACCCGGTATTTTGTGGATAGGAACGGACGGAAACGCGGTATATACACTGAAGTTAACAGAATTCCCGAGTAAGAGCCTGTCATCGGACCAACTGGCATATCCCACCGTAAGAAGCATACATGTTACCCGCAAAGGTGATGTTCTGATCGGCACCAAAGGCGGTGGCATCGATATTTTTAATAATAAAGGCACTCACATTGCAGCAATATCAGTCAAAAATGGACTGAACAACAATTCAGTACTTTCATTTCACGAACTTAACGATGGTTCGATATGGGTTGGTACCGATGGATTTGGCATTGATATACTTTCACCGGATTATAAATCCATCCGCAATTTTCCATCAGACTTTAAAAGTATAAATTCATTGATTTTCGCTTCTGTATATCGGATACTTGAGGGAAACGATCAGAGGATTTACCTTGGAACAAGCGGTTATGGGGTGATTATGGTTGAACTCGATTCCAAGGGAATTTTGCCGTTAAGCTGCGAACAATTGATTCTCGACAAAAATATTACTTCAGCCGGCCTGCAAAAACAAATTGTTTATGCCCTTGCCGAAGAAAAGCCCGGAATCATCTGGATCGGGTCGCGCGGAGCCGGAG
>JAUYTA010000960.1 GCA_030695265.1 Bacteroidota bacterium | reverse complement strand
CCCCCGAGCATCGGGGGATTAAACACCTGCCCGACGCAGGCGGGGATATTCACTGATCTTTTTTAATATTTCTTATCTGTGATCACCTGTAGCATCCGTATTCCATTTTTTAAAACTTATCCGTGTTCATACATAGTATTTGTGTTATCCGTGTTCTCATGGTGTTCTTCCAAACCGTAGATAGTGTGTTGATTTTTCAGGGAAACAACCAGGTTGCTTCCTACAAAGCCGTGGATGCCGGTAATTAGATTCATTCGGTTGGTTCTGGAAACAGGCTATAATCAGTTTAAGATAATTGATTGATAAACTCAGATGGAGTGAATATCTCCAATTTCGACTTTTTGAAATCAGCAATGTTCCGGGTAATGATAATATTTATGTCATTTTGTCCTGCACATTCTGCTTGCACAGCATCTTCAAAATCCGTTAATTCAGAATTTAATGCACTTAATATCACTTCTTTGTTTACACCTGCGATGTCAATAAAATCAAAAAGATTCTTTAAAAAAGAAATTGTCAATTGATGTCCTTTCGATTTTTTCAAAATATAGTAAATGTCAGTAACGGTTGTAGCTGTTACATAAGTGGGAATACTTAATTTGTTGATTGTCAGCATGAGTTCCTTTGATTTTTCAAAGAATTCCCTGCGTTCCAATGCAATGTCAAGAATAATGTTGGTGTCCAGCAAAATTTTGTTCATTTGTATTTCTCCATCAGGTAGTTATACTTGACATCATCCGTTTGGGCAATTGAAAAAATACCAGCCCATTTCTCGAAAAAATCATCCATTGTTTTATTGCTGTGTTTAACGTTTTTTTTAGGCTTTAATACTACGAAAACATCAACCTTTTGATCGGCATAACCTTTCAATTCAGGAATTTTTATAATCCCATTTTCCAAAACAGTTGTTGCAAATTTATATGCTTCCATTTTGCTTTATTTTTTTACAAAGTTAGCTAATTCAATTTTAAGGCCTTTGCATTGTGCATTAAAATTTAAAAATACAAACATTCCCATCTAAACGAATTACGCGAATCAGTGGGGGTGCGACTCAAAGTTGCGCTCCCACTTGTTGGAGTTCATCTTTTCCTGAAAAACAACTGCGGTATCTTTGAAATATACTTGCGAACACAAATCTGCACAGGCTCAGGGGGTGCGATTTTTAATCGCTTATTAGTGAAAACGGCGATTATACCGATTCATTCAATTGTCATTTGGTAGTCATTAAGTTGCCAGTAAATGACAACAGAATGACAACAAATGACCACAACTGACTGACGAAGATACCAAATAGGTATGCAAACGGTCAATCATATTATTGAAATACCCAGTGTATTGTTAAAACGTAAGGGGAAAATTATATTCTCAAGTAGGTTTAATCCAGTTCCTACTTTCAATGAAATGCCTGCAATCTTCTATGTTTTCAATTAATCGAGAGGTTAGTTCAATAACTTCGGGCACCAAATCGCGGATCGCTTCAGGAATATATTCATGGGCAATCTGATTTCTCATGTCGCGAATTTCGATTATTGCATCAGCAGAACGCAGCATCAACATTTTTTCAGCTTTGTTTACCATATCGATAAAAGGGATGAAGGGTTCATGCAAGAGCATCCAAACTGTACGCATTACTTTTTGGGTAAAAATATCAGAAGTTCGGTTAAACTTTGATGTTAACGAATCAAATGATTCCAATTCTTCAAATGAATAGTATTCTTTTATACCAATAGACTGGCATTTATGTATGGATAGTTGCAGTGTGAAAACGGCAGACAGTAACAACTGCCATTCGTTTTGAAGCAGGTCTGTGAGTACCTGATTTTTTTCTATACTCATAGTTGAATGCTATTGATGTCGATTAATTTCCGAAAGGATGAATTGTCTGAATAGGTAAAGTTTACCAGATCAATTTTTCTCCAACCAAATCTTTTAATGAATCCGACCCTGATTTTCCTGAATATTCGTTTGTCTGCAGCCTCATGGGTCAAAATCATCAAGTCAATATCTCCTCCACGAGCGTTATCGTCGGCACGTGAACCAAAAAGATATATGGTTGATCCAGGTATTTCTGCCTGAATAACCTGTTTTAAATATTTGGCGATTTCATGATCTAAGCGCATCTCTATTTTATTTGGCTTAATGTTGCAAGTTAAAAAAAAATGTAAGATAACGGTTTCCCTTAATTTAACAAGTGGGGGTGCGACTTAAAGTCGTGCTCCCACTTTTTGGCGAGTAAGGGCTTCATACGCCAATGGGCGGACAGGCTTCAAGTGAAACCCTTACAAAAGATCCGAATTACAGTTTGTCCAGAAAATCAGAAATTGAGATATTCGCCCGGGTTAAAATAGCTTTTAGTGTTCCTTCAGGCATATCGCCGGAATGATTTGGAATGGTGGTATATCTGTTTGTGGATGGATTAAACCAAATTTCATGGCTGCCTGCAGCTTGCCGGTAAAATTCAAACCCAGCTCTTTTAAGTTTTTTAATAATATCGCGATACCTAAAACCTGATAGCCGACCCATTTTTAAACTCCTATTAAAATTGGATAATCAAAATTATCTGATAATCCGGGCAACATTGCTATTTGCCCTTCACTGGCTTCAAGCAATTTTTTTGCAATATCTCTGGCTATTTCAATGGTTTCGGCAATTGTCCTGCCTTGTGCAACCAAGCCCTGAACGTCATCCGAAGTGGCCAAATAGTATCCTTCCGGAAGTTTCTCAATATGTAAGCTAATAATTTTTTCCATTTTTTCTTTTTTTCAAAGGTATCAAAAGAATTTGCTTGCTCAAAATGGTTGCACGACACTTCGACAGGCGTTCGACTGAGCTCACGCCGAAGTCTCAGGGACCACCCTTCGACGGACTCAGGGGCCACCGAATTACACGAGTCAGTGGGGGTGCGACTCGAAGTCGTGCTCCCACTTTTTGGCAAGTAAGGGCTTCATCAGCCAATGGGCGGACAGGCTTCAAGTGAAACCCTTACTAAATGGGGTTATTTCGATTCAAAAACAACCTCATCCTTGTCAATATCTATAAACTCATAATGCAAAGTGCGGTGTCCTTCGATAAACTCAGGAACCAAAGGCCTTCCGAGAATGTAAACGGCGATTTGAATCCTGAACTTTGTGGGCGGCTGTGTAAGGTATATTTTTATTTTTCGTAGGAATAAAATCCGCGAAGAAACGCAAATACATCGTAAATTACGATGAGATCATTTGTGTATGGTGGGATGCTGCTCCGTGTTGCGCTCGCACTTGCGGGATATAGCAGAAAGTAAAAAAAGAGCCTGACGACGAGATAAAACTCTTGGCTAAGGTTTACAAAGTTTGTTTAATTTTTTATCGAATGAATGTATGGTTGCGCCCATTTTATGGTTATAAGCAACCAATATTGCATCGACAAAGTCGATATTCTCCGCACGAAATTTTTTGAGTGCTTCTATAAGTACTGTTTTTTCGCTAGTTGTGATATTAGGGTATTCCGCATATCTCCCAGGATGATCAAAATCAAAGCACTCAGAATCTGAGCAGTAAATTTTTTATGAGCCGAAATTATTAAAATATCATCCTTAATCCCTATGAAAAACAGGATGATAAGAGTAGATAAAATATACCTGAATTCAGGAAATGGATTGTTTGATATGCTTAATAAAGTGGCCAGGGTAATTCCAATAAAACTTAAACCTCCCATATAACCCAACCAATAGGGTAAACGAACTGCCGGTAATTTTTTATTGTTTGCCAGTTATATAGTTTCGGGCTCGATTACCTTTAGTCCATCAATATTTTCGAAATCTTTTGTATTAAGGGTTAGGATATCCAACCCATTTACCATGCAGGTTGCAGCAATTATTGCATCAGGGAGCTTTATTTTATGAGCTTTCCTTATTGATATTGTTTCTTCAATGATTTTATTATCAATTGGATGTAGAATAGAATGATTGATTAGCAAATTAAATTTATCTTCTTCGTTTTTGTCATTATATCATTCTGCTCTTTCTTTTTCGATGGTTTCAATCATTTCTTTTGCCCGGGAACTTGAGATCGCCCCTCTTAGTTGTCTCGATAGATTTTTATTCTTAACCTCTTTTTTAGGGAGTATAATTAAGCCTGCCTGTTCCATCCCGATTAAAATGGCCAATGCATCCTGATTGATAATATTTATCTTTAATGTTTCCATTTGCATTTAGTTTTCACAAAGCTAAAAAAAGAATTTCAATGTTTATTACGCTTAGCGGGCTATAAAACAATTGAAAATTAGTACCGGTTTTAAAATCCTCCCTATCCGCATTCAATGTTCTCATCTTTTCCTGAAAAACAATTGCGGTATCTTTGAAATATTCCTAGGAACATAAATCGTTGCAAGGCTGGGGGTGAAGCGATTTTTGATCACTTTTTAGTAAAAAATAACGGTTAGAATACTCCGCCGCATCCCTTGGCAGTGAAATAAATAAGGTTTAAATCTGGTGAAAGTAATCGAAACAGTAAAATGTTGTCTTCAAAAACTCAATAGTGTCCTCTGGCAGTTTCAATTTCTATGCTGTTATTTTCAATATTTACGCTGTAAACAAGTCGGTCAGTGAGTGTTATTCTTCGGGACCAGGAACCTGACAGATGATATTTTAATGCTTCCGGCTTGCCTATACCCGTAAAAGGATGCTTTACGATATCGTTAATCAATGCCGAAATTTTCTCCTGCACTGCTTTATTGCCACTTTTTTTCCAGTAGCTTATATCCTCAAGAGCTTTCAAGGAATAAATTATTTCCATAAATCTTTGGTGGCTATTTTAACACCTTTACCTTGTTTGATTTCTTCTTTGGCCAAAAGAACCCGCTCTACAAACTCAGGGTTGTATGATTTTTCTTCTTCAACTTCAAATTTGATTTTAAAGGCTTTGAAAACCGTTTTAATCGCTTCTATTTGTTCCCTGTTATGAGGATACACTTTGAAATTTATCGCATCCATTTTGCTTTATTTTTTTTACAAAGTTAGCTAATTCAATTTTAAGGCCTTTGCATTGTGCATTAAAATTTTAAAACACAAACATTCCCAACGAAACGATCATTTCCGAATGTGTGGGGGTGCGACTCAAAGTCGTGCTCCCACTTTTTGGCAAGTAAGGGCTTCATCCGCCAATGGGCGGACAGGCTTCAAGTGAAACCCTTACTAAATGGGGCTATTCCGATTCAAAAATTACCTCATCCTTTTCCGGATCTATAACTTCGACAGGCTCAGTTACCGAACTTCGACTGAGACTTCGGCGTGAGCTCAGTCGAACGCTCAGTCGAACGCTCACGCCGAAGTCAGGAACCAAAAGGCCTTCTGACAATGTAAACGGCGCTTTAAATCCTGAATTGTGTGGGGTCCCGAGGGCTCGGGACATCGAACTGGGTAGTGTCACCCCGATACGCTTCGCTACGGGGCAGGCCCTCCAAGGCGGGCAGGCAGAACTTTTTAACACGCACAGCGCTAACCGAAAATTTCTTGCCGGTTAATTTGGCAAGGAGATCAAAACTTATTTTTTTTCAACTCATCGAAGAACTTATTTTTATCCATGTTTAGATGGCGTAGAACTTGTTTCACGATAAATTCCGGTACCGGGTCAATATGAGTTTGAATTGTGATTGGTCTATCCATACTTGATTTTGACCATTTTTCGTGACGACCTCTTCCTTTGCTATCCTTAATAATTTTTAATCCCTGACTTTCAAGAAATTTACGAAATATTTGGATTGGAATATTTGATAGTTTCTTCGTTGACATTCCACCTCTCTTTAAATGAACGATGGCAGTCCAACTTCCTGATGATAAGTGTTTACCGGATATTTGTCAAATATCTCAGAGACATACTCATTATCTTTAATCACAGATGTAATACTTGGGGCGAGAATCTTCTTTGGTTTTTTATCTGATCCCTTCAATTCCCATCCTAAACCAGTTAATACCTTGCTTAATGTTTTCTTTTTTAGGGTATAGTCAACAAAATCTTCAAATACAATGGCGAAAGAATCTTTGGCTTCTTCAATATTATTACCATAACCTGTCAAATCTAAATGAGGTGAATAAATAAAATGAACCTTATTTTCATCTTCAAAATGAAAAAGAAGAAGCATAACCTTTACACTTCCTGATTGATTTTCATATCCTCCTTTAAATAGATATTGTGCCATAGCAAAATTGATTTTCTTACAACAAATGTAGTGATATTTTTTAGCTACAAAATTTGATGTGATTCAAATGTTTTTCCTGTTCCTTTCATCCCGCCCGCTTCGGGCAGGTCTGTTCATCCTTTCCTGAAAAACAATTGCGGAATCTTTGAAACATTCTTTGCCAGCAAAATCCATAATGGGAAAGGCATTTTGTTATTCTTCAACACCCAATAATCTTCCTTCTTTTTATTAATCAGGTTTTTAATTCCTCCTGTACTCATTCCTCCCTTATGCATTTTGGTGACGACCTCGGGCAAGTAGGTAATGGTGAGTGTTTTATCCTGAAATACACGAAGGATATAATCGTAATCGGCTACACATTTTAACTTGAAGTTGAACAGTGTGATAATGGAGATACTTAAAATTTAAACCATTGTAAAATCAGCTTTACTAAGTTTCAACTTAGTATTCTCCAGTTTCTCCAGAGAGGCCTTAATCCTTATACGTTCGTTATGAGACAAAAACGCCGGTATCAAATCGGTTAAATCAATTTTTAATAGCCGGTTAATAACGATTAAATCCCTTAATGAAAAAGGGGTAATACCATTTAATAATTCTGATATATACGATTTGCTATTATGTCCTAACAAGATACCCAAAGCTTGTTGCGAAAGATCCAGACTTTTCAATCTCGCTCTGATCATACTTTTTCGTTTTTCGATGAACTGGCGTTCGATTTCCGCGATAGAACCGACAAGGTCACTTTCACTTATTTTTTCATCAGCTATTTCCAAATCTGCCGACCAATGTTTGATTTCCCAGTCTTCAATTAAATCGCGTAATTTTTTTCTTACAGGCACGTAATCCGGATTTTCTTTGGACAGAATTCTTAACTTTCTGTCGGCAATCAGAGCCCTTTCAAAATCCAATTCATTTTGAATTTTGCCCTGCTTAATTACTTTGTTGATGTCAAAATCTGTTTGCATAGTTATTTAAATCCAATTGTTGTCTTTTAACCATTTTTTGATGGTGCCTTTATTATTTTTGAAGATGTTTTCGTATTCTTGATGGTTACCCACCCAGACTACAGATGCTTCTCCTTCTTCAAATTCTACAAGTATCATGGTTCTGTTAACATTCAAATTAAAGAAATAAAAGCCGTCGCTATGCACACAATCAGCATCTGATCTGGTTGTTTTTAATTCAGCCTTACTTTTCCATTCATTCATTTCTATGTCAACGATCAGTTTGTCTATTTCTCTTGTCAAAGAAATGTTCCCTCTGTTTTTTCTTTTCAGTTTTTCTAATTTATGCTTGCCAATTAATCTCATAAACGAATACAAAGATATGTAATTGTTCGGAAATAATCAGAACTATTTATTTTAAGAGTTAACCTTATTTGAAAACCTTTTCTTTATCTTTAAACTCGTAATCTCAGCGGGGGTACGACTCAAAGTTGCGCTCCCACTTGTTGGACTTCATCTTTTCCTGAAAATCAACTGCGGAATCTTTGAAATATTCTTCGCCAGCAAAATCCATAATGGGAAGGGCATTTTGTTATTCTTCAACACCCAATAAT
>JAUYTA010000919.1 GCA_030695265.1 Bacteroidota bacterium | reverse complement strand
CTCCGTCACAAAATCACCGGTAAGGCCATTTTTCTTTCCTGAAGAAGGCAATGCCAGAAATTTCACCACCGCAGCTGCAGTAGCTCCCAATTGCTGATCATCAAGATAATCTGAAACAAAAACAAGCGACAGAAAAGTTTTTACATTTCGTGCAGCCTGAATAACCTGCGTTTTTTCGGATACCGAAGTACATTCCGGCATCAGTTTTCGAATCATCAGCAATTTCTGATCGTCGGGCAAATTGGAATCAAGTGTGATCCTGATGTAAGATTTCAGCGCATTCATGCGGAACGATTTCATTTCAGGATTGGTAAACGCTGCAAACAAATGAGGTGCAGCCGATGCGTCATTCCAATTCGAAAGGGATATGAATGCAGCTTCCTGCCCGGCCTGACTACCAGTTTTCAATAAGCCAACAACCGTTTTCAAGGCTTTCGGATCATTCAGTGATGACAAAACCGGAATGAGTTTATCACTCATACCGCCAGTTTCAATCTCTTTCAGCACCAAATTTGCATTTGGTTTTGTTGTTCCTGAATAAATGGCAATCAGTGCATTTTGTAAATTTTTAACCGACTCTTTATCAGCGGTATTTTTGAGCAATGCAATTAATTCCGGGGCATTTTCGGCTTTCGAAACTTTTTCGAGCGCGGTAAATGCGACAGATCTTAAAGAGGCATTTCCTGAATTGCAATAGTTAATAATTTGAGCAAAAGCTTCAGTAGCCCTTCTTTCTCCCAAAACTTTAATCAACACCTTTTTACCGGCATCGTTCATCCCATCAAGCTGTGCGATTAATAAACCGCATTCCTTAACCGAGCAGGTGTTGAGCAATGCCAGTTCTATTTCTGCCTGTTCATTATCGCTGTTGGCTATTTTCAACTGTTCTATTAAAATCGGTACTGCCTTTTGTTTCTGATTAACAGCCAAAGTTCGGATGGCTTCGAGCCTTACCGTTTCTTCTCCTGAAGAGAGGCCGGGCATAATTGCGTTTTGAAGAACTTCGCTTTCCGCACGATTGACCAGAAAATGCAGGATTTCGGCTTGCGTTTCAGCAGGAGCTGTTTTCATCGCGGCAATCCATGAGCCGATGTTTCCACTGTTTAGTCCGGCAGCTGCGTTGGTCAAAACTGCATTGCGATACACTTTATTCTGATGCTGAATTTCTTTCAGGAACAATTCGTTATTGCCAAAACCCGGAACTGCCAGCGCCGATGAGCGGTAAATCAACTGATTGTCCTCAATGCATTTTTTCATCACGGAAGCGCACAACTTATTGCTCAGTTTTGTTTCGCCTTGTTCGGCCAAACGTTTGGCATACTGAAGACAAGCAATCATGGTTTCTGCCACGTCGGGTTGAAATTTGACTGATTTTGCAGCAGTTGCGAAAGTTTTATAGGATTCTTTCCCTCCAATATTGGCCAATGCAGCCAGTATCTGTTTCCGCAACTGATCGTTGGCTTTTGCGACCAATCCGATTAAATACGGTTCTGCCGGCTGGTATTTCAACTGTCCCAAAGTTTTAATCATTGTAAGCTGTTGCAAGTCCTTTTTGCCGGGTGTATTTATCAGGATTACTGCACCTGCTTCAACGGTTCCGATGCTATTCAGCGTCGAAAGTGCCGGATCATACAAATCAGCCGAGTTTAGGTATTTCCCCATACTTACAACTGTTTCAGAACCTCCGCAGTATTGAAGCCTGCGGATAAAAAAAGCTTTCACGTCCTTGTCCGATGCTTTTTCGAGTGCTGCGAGTAAAGCCGATTCGACCAATTTACGGGCTTTTTCACGGTTCGGAGCTCCGGCATATTGGGCCAGACTTTCCAAAGCCATGCGGGCTTGCGTGTCATTTCCGGTTCCGGGAGGAACGACCAAATCGCAGAATTTTCCTATTCCGGGAGCTCCGGTTTCGATCATCTGGAGCATCAGCTTGCTGGTGTGATCGCCATTTTGTGCCGGAAACTGTGCCAGCACATCGGCCACTTTTGTTTCCAACCGGCGGTTATCCTGCGCAAAAGCAGGCGCCATCAGGAAAAAGGCCAATAAAACAGTCAATATATTCTTGGTAATGTTCTTCATGTTGTTAGTTTTTATAGCCCCCTCCAAACCTCTCCGCCAGCCGGCGGAAGGCTTAAAAAAAGCATGGTTTTGAATTTCATTTTCGATAGTTAATATGCTGAATGCCAAAACAGCTTTGATATGAACGATATGATTAGTTTATTGATTTATAAATACAAAGTGCAGTCCAGCCTTTCCCCTCTCTAAAAGGAGTACCCATGCTTCATTCTGAAGCCCCCTCTTTTGGAGGGGGTTGGGGGAGGCTTTTAATAACATTTAGTATGACACTCACTCAGCTTATTTTACTCGCAATTATTGGTTTGATGGCCGGTATTTTCAGTGGTACTTTGGGCGTTGGCGGGGCAATTATTGTCATTCCGGCACTCATATTCTTTATGGGTCTTTCGCAACACCAGGCACAGGGAACTTCACTTGCATTTATGATTCCTCCGGTTACGCTGAT
>JAUYTA010000917.1 GCA_030695265.1 Bacteroidota bacterium | reverse complement strand
AAAATCTGCCGGAGGTTTCATAAAATAAACATTTCTGAAATACTTTTTCAGCTGTCTGATATAACACGAATCATCAGCGACATAACCTCCGATTAATAGTTCGTCGCGTTCAGGATCAATTTGCAAAGTATGACAGATATTTAAGGTGTAATACAGAAAGTCGGATTCGTTTTTGAAATAAAAGCTGTTGAACAGAGCAATTTGCATGTCTTTTATCGCAATCATGCGGATATATTTCTTTTCAAAGTTGATAAGCAGCGAATTTTTCTTTTCTTTTCGCTGATTGACGGCAGCTGCCAGCATAGGCACTGATTTGTGTTTTAAATGGAATTCAGTAAACTTTCGGTTGAGCAAGGTTATTAATTCTTTGGGATAACTGAATATCAATTGCTGATTGAATCCCGGCAAATCGTTTACCGCAATATCTTCATTTTTGCTAATATCGTTGGTAAGTCCGGCAACTTTCCCCGCAAGTTCAAAACCGGAATATGCTTTTGGAAGCAGGCTCGCTTTATGGGTTGAATAGATAATTGAAACTGATTGATAGGAAGCATTTAATTTGTCTTCCTGGTCAAAAATGGCTTCAATTTTTTTTGTCAGGAATTGCAATTTTCCAACGATTAAAGGAATATGCCTTAAAACAATGTATTTCTTTCGAATTACGTCAAGGATAGAAAAAGAAAATCCATCCAGGCCAACCTGGATGGATAGATTATATTCTGATGCCAGTTTCAAATCGAATGAGTCGTCAACAAAATTTAATTCATGCATAAGGAAAATTTATTCCCAGTTACCGGCATTGTTAATTGTTTCTTCCAACGATCCAACTTTTAATCCCGGATATTTGTCGTTTGTTCTTCTGGATTCATTAAGATTAATTACCAACTGTCTGTCGAGTCCTCTCAGAATTGTGTTGTTGTGGGCTTTTGCTTCGAAAACAGGTACTTTAATTCCTGATCCGGTAGTAATAATTCCTGCTCCCAATTGGAACATTGCAACAGTGTCCGGAACCGGAATAAATTTAATGTCATCAATTTTATAACCTTTACCGAAAACTGTATCTAAAACATTCACATAGATGGTATCACGGATGATCTTACCTTCTTTCAAAGCTCTTTTTTCAGTCCATCCGGCTTCGATCATACTGTCAGTTAACATACCAATTTTACGAACCAGGGGTAATTCACCTGTTTTAACAAAATTGATCAAAGTATCCCAACTTCCGGTAAATTTGCCGTGTATATCTTTGTATGCAATTTCTGCTTTACGGATATCTTTCAGACGTTCAATGGTTGCGTTATATCTTTCCTTCTTTGCTTTTTCAAAGTCCAGAGGTCTTTCAACACTTGTGTACAATAAATAAGCGAGAATTATTGCAACTGCAACCAGAACGATTTGTATTACTGTTTTCATCTTACGAGTTTTAAGATTAGTTTTTGATTGGTTGCAAATTTATAAAAAAAAATAATTTAGAATCTTTGGTTTTGTTTTATTTTAGCCGTGTATGATAAAAAAACACATTCAATCTGAAATAATCAATAATCTGGGGAAATTACCCACTTCCGGTCAGGAGGAACTTTCTCTTAAACTAGCTGATTTTGTTGCAGAATCGGAGCTTGATGCTATATTTTTACTGAAAGGATATGCAGGTACCGGCAAAACTACAATGTTGAGTTCGCTGGTCAAAACGTTTACTAAATTCAAATTCAGATCGGTTTTACTGGCTCCAACCGGTCGTGCAGCAAAAGTTTTGTCAAGTTATACCGGTCAAAACGCATATACTATTCATAAAAACATATACCGGCAACAATCTTCCAGTGATGGATCAGGCAGATTTGTGCTGAATAAAAACCTTTTCAAAGACACTTTTTTTATTGTTGATGAAGCATCCATGATTTCCAATTCGAATGCTGAAACTTCTATTTTCGGTTCGGGTCGTTTGCTCGAAGATTTGATAGAATATGTTTATTCAGGAACAAATTGCCGCCTTTTTCTGGTGGGCGATACTGCCCAGCTTCCACCGGTTGGTTTGGATGTAAGCCCAGCTTTATCGAAAAAAGACCTGGATTTCTACGATCGGTATGTTTATGAATACGAATTGACAGAAGTTGTAAGGCAGGATCAGCATTCAGGAATATTATTCAATGCAACATTTATTCGGAACCTGATTACTGAAGGAAGTTATACCTCCGGATATTTTCATC
>JAUYTA010000909.1 GCA_030695265.1 Bacteroidota bacterium | reverse complement strand
CCTACGATCTGAAAGATAGCTTCTGCCAATGTGCATATCATTGATTCCAATGGGTTTAAGAACTTCAGTACGCACATATTTCTCGTAGTTTTGACCTGAAACTGACTCGATAACTTTTGTTAAAAACATATATCCCATATTTGAGTAGGAAGATCGGGTTCCCGGATCAAAATGCAATCTTCTGGATGCAACAAACCGACTATAAGAATCTATAGTTGCACTTCCTTTTTCGCCATTTAACTCAAGGACCAGCAACGAATTAAAAGCCATATCGCCATATCGCAGCGACCAACCTCCGGCATGTGCCAAAAGGTGACGAACGGTAATGTTATAAATACGCGGGTCTTTTACTGAATTAAAAATAGAGTCTTTAATGATTGCTTTTGGGCCAAACACTTTAGAATCAAGCGAAATTGACTTATCCTCAACTAATTTCATGATGGCAACGGCAGTTATTAATTTACTGATACTGGCCACCCTGAACAATTGTCCGGGTGAAACCGGTTGCTTTGCTTCAACGTCTGAATATCCAAAGCCTTGTGCATAAACCAGCTTTCCGTTTTTCACTACCGACATGGTCATTCCGGCCAAATTCCATTGCCGAAGAAATTCCTTCGCTTGTTTTTCAATAACCTTACTTTCCTTGAAATTTGACAGATCGTTGGTAATCAGAAAGTTCAATCCATCTTCTTCTATATCTTCAAAGCGATTCGGAATTTCATCACGATCCTTCGGAATCGAAATACGAAAAGCTATCAGAAAGAAAATTAATCCAGCCAGAATGATATTTTTTGTGCAGATATGTTTCTTTAGATAATTCAGCATTGTAAACTCCCAATTAATTCGCTAACAGACTGCATTTTATGTCGTTCCATATACAAAGCCAGTCCATCAACAATCTTTACAGGAATAGTTGGATCGATAAAAATGGCAGTTCCAATCTGAACTGTAGATGCACCGGCAATCATAAATTCAATGGCATCGGTAGCATTCATAATTCCTCCCATCCCCATCACAGGTATTTTTACCGCGTTATAAACCTGCCAAACCATTCTGAGTGCAATTGGCTTTATGGCCGGACCGGATAGGCCACCAGTGATGGTTGACAAAACTGGTTTTCTTGTTTCAGCGTTTACAGCCATACCCAATAAGGTATTTATAAGTGAAACACTGTCCGCCCCCTGACTTTCTACAGCCCTTGCTATATCAGCAATATTTGTAACATTGGGAGATAGTTTTACGATTAATGTTTTGCTGTAAACTTTTCTTACAGCTTTTACAACCGCTTCGGCTGATGGACAGCTAATTCCAAACGCCATCCCACCTTCTTTTACATTAGGACAACTGATGTTTAGTTCGATTGCCGGAATTTTATCCAATTCATTTAATCGTTCAGTCAGAGCCACATAATCTTCAATGGTAGAGCCATTTACATTTACAATAATATGGGTGTCAATGTCTTTTATACGGGGATAAATATTTGCAATAAAATTATCAACTCCTTTATTTTGCAGACCTACTGCATTGAGCATTCCGGAGGGAGTTTCGGCCATCCGTGGGTATGCATTTCCTTCCCGGTGTTTAAGGGTGGTTCCCTTTACAACCATTCCTCCAAGTCTGGAAAGATCAAGAAAATCGGCAATTTCTTCCCCAAATCCACAAGTTCCGGAAGCCAA
>JAUYTA010000902.1 GCA_030695265.1 Bacteroidota bacterium | reverse complement strand
CGGTCCCACTGCTGCCGATGTGGTGCTTCAATCGCCCGATTTTGGCGGAATCCATTTTACAGGTTCAACTGGAGTATTTCAAAGTATCTGGAAAACAATCGGCGAAAATATATACAAATACAAAACCTATCCGCGCATTGTAGGCGAAACCGGAGGAAAAGATTTCATTTTTGCTGATCCGACTGCCGATCCGCAAGCCGTCGCAATTTCAATGGTTCGCGGTGCGTTCGAATATCAGGGACAAAAATGTTCTGCTGCGTCAAGAGCCTATGTTCCACGCAGTATTTGGGACGATGTCTGTACCCGTCTGGGCAACGAATTGGCTACTGTTAAAATGGGTCCTCCTGAAGATTTTACCAATTTTGTAAATGCGGTTATCGATGAATCGTCGTTCGATAAACTGGCTGGTTTTATTGAAGCAGCCCGCAAAGATGCCGATGCTGAAGTTTTATTTGGCGGAAAATGTGACAAATCGGTAGGCTATTTTATTGAACCGACTGTTATCCTGGCGAAAAAAGCCGATTACACCACGATGGTGGGAGAACTTTTTGGGCCGGTGCTTACTATTTTTGTTTACGAAGACGAGGACATGGAAAAAACGATTGACATTTTGGATCGCACTTCTATCTATGCTTTGACTGGCGCCATTTTCTCTCAGGACAGATACAGCATTGAACACCTCACCAAACGGCTTGAAAATGCAGCCGGCAACTTTTATATCAATGATAAACCGACAGGCGCAGTAGTTGGCCAGCAGCCATTTGGTGGTGGCCGTGGTTCAGGTACAAACGACAAAGCGGGTTCGGTATTTAATTTCCTTCGGTGGACTTCCATCCGTACAATAAAAGAGAACTTCGTATCGCAGAAGAACTATATGTATCCTAGCTTTTTGCCTGATCAGGAATAACAACTAAAAAAAAATATGAATCGTTGAATATTTTTCACCTCTTTTTATTTCAATCAAAATAGTCTATTTTTGTTTCAAATCAATCGATATGAAAGCCAAAGAATTGTCCATAATAATCCTGAAGAATGTTGCTAACAAGTATTTGATAGCCTTTGCAGTATTTGTTGTTTGGGTAATGTTCTTTGATGAAAATAATTTAAAAAAGCACCGTCAAAATCTGAGTGATTTGACCCAGCTTGAAGCACAGGTTGATTTCTACAAACACAAGATTGAAGCTGACAAACGGAAATTGTATGAGCTTCAAACCAACGACGAAAACCTTGAAAAATTTGCCCGCGAGCAATTTCTAATGAAAAAAGCGAATGAAGATATTTTCTTAATTGTTGAAGAAAACTAAATTTTAAGACATCATTGTCTTTTTTTGGCCTTTCGCACAGCTAACAAGAGCTAATTCAGGCATCGAAATCCACGACAAAAAGTTATTAAAAACCTTAATATTAAGTATTTCGTATGTTTTTTCAAAAAAGCGAATTATTTTTTTGAAAAAAGTTTGAGATTGACTATATTTTCCGAATAATAAGTTCGACCTATGAAATTAGATATGAACATATTCCGAATCGAAACAAATCACGTTGCTCCAAAAATGGGGCACGTTCTGATTGCAGAACCTTTCTTAGCGGGGAGCTATTTTAACAGATCGATCATTATTCTGGCTTCATACAGCGAAAAAGGCGCTGTTGGTTTTATACTGAATAAAAAAGTAGATTATCCGGTTGAAGATTTGTTTGTTGATTTTCCCGACTTCGATTCAGAAATTCATATTGGCGGTCCTGTTGGAACCGATTCAATTTATTTCATTCATACACTTGGCGATATGATTCCGGGAAGCCTCCACATAAAAGAAGACCTATATTGGGGCGGTGATTTTGAGGCCTTAAAACGTCAGATTAAACTGGGTTTGGTTCGTTCGAATCAGGTTCGTTTCTTTCTTGGTTATTCAGGATGGGATCCCGGTCAGCTTGAAGAAGAGATCAAGGAAAATTCATGGCTGGTAACCGATCTCGCACAAGCCGATCTTATGACCATCGAAGAAAATGAGTTGTGGGTTGAATCGGTTCGGTCGATAGGCGGAAAATACTCGATGTGGGAAAATTTTCCTGAAAACCCATCGCTTAACTAACCAAACTGCTGACGAACAATTCATTGATTTTCCGGATCGTGTTGTTGAAATAGCGTTTCCCTTCGAAACCAACCACCCATCTTATTCCGTCGATCGCATTTACCAATAAAATTTCATCTGCTTCTTTCAGTTCCTGTTCAGTTATTCCATCGCTTTCGCTGAAGCTGAGTTTTAGTCTTCCAAATAATTTAAGCATAAGTGTCCTGGAAATATCGGCATAAGCTCCGCTGTAAATGGACGCCCCTTTTACCATCCGACCTTTAATCAGGTAAACATTTGATCCGACAGCTTCAATGATCTGACCGTCTGTATTCAAAAGTAAAAATTCATCGGAAGCAACGTCTTTGGGATAATTCCCGGCAATCCGCCAATTCAGTTCTGACCCCAATGAAGTATTGGAAAGCGACGAAACCGATTTTCTGATAGTATCAAAAACAGTTACATACAAACCTTTGTCATTCAGTCCATAGCCTGCATTTTCGTGTTTAGCGCTTTGGATGGAATACTGAATCTTCTGGTCTGAAATCCAGAATCGGATAGTAAGTACTGCTCCCAAAAATTGTTTGTTTTTGGTGAGCGTGCGTTCCATTTGCCGCTTTAATTCTGCGCCATCGTTATCGGTTAATTCAGGAAACGAATGATTAAAAATTATCAGCTTCTGCCTGATCAATTCAAGTGTTTCCCTGAAAAATGGAAAAGCTGACCGAACCGCGCGAATTCTTTCCGAAAACAGAAATCCATCCGATTCCTTTAATGAAAACCGGTATTCTGCAACAGACACAAACGATCCGTTTACCAATATGTAACTACCCTCGTTCATTGAAGCAATTTTGAAATAAATGGTAACATATTTTGGTTCGCCTCTATTTTAATTCCGCTAATTCCGGCTCCGGAAGCTGCAATCATATCTGATTCGTTGTCGCCAATCATTGCTGATTCCGCTTTATC
>JAUYTA010000869.1 GCA_030695265.1 Bacteroidota bacterium | reverse complement strand
ATATAAAGTTGGTTGCTTGGGTCAGCCTTTTACAAATCGGATTGTACATCTTCCTTTTCACCATTTTGCAATTGCAGGATTATGCACTGTTGGCAGGAAGTATCGGGCTGTTTATAATTCTGGCGATTATCATGCGGGCCTCGCAGCAAATTAAATGGTATTCTGAAGGATAATATTTTGGAAAAGTGAGGGTCTGACTCCAAGTCAGGCTCTCACTATATTCTACTCTATTTTCTCCCCGCACTGATTGCAAAATTGTGCATTTTCAGGATTTTCGCTGCTACAGTTTTTGCATTTACTGGATGTCGATTTATTTTTGGACAATTCGACAGTGATAATTCCTGTTGGCACGGCAATGATGGAATAACCAATAATCATGGCAACGGATGACAGGAATTGTCCCAAAACTGTTCGTGGCACAATGTCGCCAAATCCAACGGTTGTAACGGTAACTATTGCCCAGTAAATACTTTGCGGGATACTTGTAAATCCATTCTCGTTTCCTTCAACAACGTACATTAAAGTTCCCAATATTGTCACCATTGAGATAACTGCTAAAAGGAAAACGCTGATTTTATAGGAACTCCCTTTAATCGCTTCGAGCAGTACCCGTGCTTCTTTGTTGAACCTGACCAGTTTTAATATTCTAAAAACCCGCAACAGCCGGAAAATCCTTACTGTCAATAAATAATGATAACTTGGCGACATTAAGTCAATATACGTTGGGAGAATTGCTAAAATATCAACAAGTCCCCAGAAACTAAAGATGTATTTCCAGGGTTTTGGCGAACTCCAAATCCTTAGTAAATATTCTATTGAAAACAAACTCGTGAAAACCCATTCGATCAGATAAAATTCTGAGAAGAAATTAGCATGGTATTCAGGAATACTTTCAATAATAACTACAGTAACACTAAGTAATATAAGCCATAACAAGATTATATCAAAGAGTTTTCCGGCTTTGGTATCGTGCTCGAAAATAATATTGTACAGTCGTTTTCGCATAATGAATGTTTGAAACTTCTTGATTTGAACAAAAAAGACTTTCGCCTTTCAATGCAAATATCTTTATAATTCCGGTATAAAATTTTAAAAATCATAATTTATGCGAATTAAGAGTTGAATACGATATGTTGTTAACAATTTAATTTACTGATTATCAATAACTTATGTGTAAATAATTTAATATAACCTTAGAAGTCAGTACTTTAATTATGGGTTAAAACTACACGCATTGGCATTTCACCGCCCACATCATTTGCCATTCCCAGAACAATTTCAACTGACGCCAGCTTCAGAAAACGACCTTAATCTCTTTAAACAAGCATGGGGCGAAATTGAAAATCGAACTTTCTTCGGTGATAAAATTTATCATGACTCGCACTTATTTTCAACTCTTAATTCGCATGAATAAAAGATTTCGGCTAAAGCCATTCGTTTTTGTTTCTTGACCACCAGCTAAAGCTGGAGGGAATTGATGTTGCGCTGATAAATTTGTTCGGGTTTGAATCCGTTCATAAAAGCAAATCAGTTTTCCGTTAACATGAAATTAGCCCACGGTACCCGGGGTGAAAAGTTGCTCTTGCAAAAAGCTTCAAAAAAAATGGAAGAGTGTAACAATTCAGAAAAAAAGGAGTCTTTGTTTTAAATAACTTTGATTTGTAAACTTAGATACCAATCTATGAAACATACATTCCTCCTACGGATATATACCGCCCTGATACTGATTTGTATCTTCCTGAACAGCTATTCGCAAACCATTGAAAAAAAAACCTACCAGACCGCATTTACAACGGCCCCACCCGAAATTGACGGGCTGATGAATGATTCGTGCTGGAACACGGTGGAGTGGAAGGGTGATTTTATACAGATCCAACCATCTGAAAATAAACCGCCATCACAACAAACTTCATTTAAGATACTCTTCGACGATAATAACCTGTATGTATTTATCCGTGCACACGATACCGAGCCGGATAAAATAAGCCGCAGAATTTCGCGCCGGGATAACTTCGATGGCGATTTGGTATCAATCCAAATCGACAGTTACTACGATCAGCAAACAGCCTTTTCCTTCACGGCCATGGCTTCGGGCACCAAAGGCGATGAAGCCATTACCCAGAATGGGAATAACTGGGATAAGAGTTGGAACCCGATTTGGTATCTTAAAACCTCCATCGACGACAAAGGATGGTGCGCCGAAATGAAAATACCATTCAGCCAGCTCAGGTTTGGGAATAAGGCGGAGCATGTTTGGGGAATCCAGCTGATGCGCCACATTTTCCGTTTGGAGGAACGTTCTACCTGGCAGTTTATACCTAAAGGATCACCGGGCATGGTTCATCTGTTTGGCGAATTGCATGGCATAAACAGTATTAAACCTAAGCGGCAGATCGAAATACTTCCCTATACCGTTGCACGTTTGGAACGCTTCGAAAAAGCAGAAGGGAATCCTTTTCTTGACGGAAAAAAGAGCGCCATATCAGCCGGACTCGACGGGAAAGCGGCAATCACCAGCGACCTTACGCTCGACTTTACCATCAACCCCGACTTTGGGCAGGTGGAAGCCGACCCCTCGGAAGTAAACCTTAGTGCGTTTGAATCCTATTTTTCGGAGCGAAGACCTTTTTTTGTCGAAGGGAAAAATATCTACCAGTTTCAACCTTCCAATTCAATTGTGATACACAACATGGGGGCCGACAATCTATTCTATTCCCGCAGAGTAGGCAGATCCCCGCATTATTTTCCGAACCTTTCGGAGAACGAGTATGCTGAAATGCCTGAATCATCTACCATTCTGGGGGCAATGAAACTTTCAGGCAAAACAAAAAAGGGGTTGTCAATTGGAATTTTAGAGAGCGTTACGGCCAATGAAAATGCGGTAATTGACAAGGACGGAATCCGCAGAAAAGAGTCGGTTGAACCGCTCACCAATTATTTTGTCGGACGCCTGCAAAAAGATTTCGATAAAGGGGAAACCGTGCTTGGCGGGATAATAACAGCAGTGAACAGGGATATTAAGAACCCAAACCTTGATTATCTACCGTCTGCGGCCTACACCGGTGGAATAGATTTCAGTCACAAGTGGAAAGAACGAACCTGGTATGTGACCGGAAATGCCGAATTCAGTTATTTAGCCGGAAAGGAAGAAGCCATTTTGAATGCCCAGCAATCATCGGCCAGGTATTATCAGCGTCCCGATGCCAACTACGTTATGGTCGATTCTTCACGAACATCGCTGTCGGGGTATGGCGGAACCTTTAAATTTGGAAGGTTGAGCAAAAAGAAAGTGCAATTTGAAACCAGTTTTACTGTTCGTTCGCCCGGACTGGAATTTAACGACATCGGGTATATGCGGTATTCAGATGTTATTCACCACGGCACATGGGTAGCCTATTACATGCGCGAGCCATTTTCTATCTTCAACAATTTCTACCTGAATACCAATTACTGGATGTA
>JAUYTA010000839.1 GCA_030695265.1 Bacteroidota bacterium | reverse complement strand
TCCCGAAATAAAACCATTCAGGTTTTCAATGGTAATATTCATCAATCGCTGACGTGCTTCAATGGTGGCCCAGGCAATGTGAGGGGTGATAAAACAGTTTTGTGCCGAGAGCAGTGGATTGTCCGGTTTGGGAGGCTCGGTTGAAAGTACATCAAGGCAAGCTGCAGCAATAATTCCTGAATTCAGGGCAATGGCCAGATCATGTTCATGTATCAACCCTCCCCTGCCCGTATTGATTAAAATGGCAGATTGTTTCATTTTCCGAAGCAATTGTGCATTGACAAATTCGAAATTTTCAGGAGTTAACGGACAATTAATGCTCACCACATCACTTTCAGAAAAAATATCATTCAACGTTGTTTGGCGCATTTCAGCAGGAACATCAGTGATTTTTGACCGGTTGTGGAAAATTACTTTCATTCCGAAAGCCGATCCAATTTGGGCAACCTTTCGCCCAATCCTGCCAAAACCAACGATTCCGAGCGTTTTACCAGCCAGTTCCATTTGCGGAGTTTTCCAATACGAAAAATCAGGATTGGCCGCCCAATCACCTGATTTGACAGATGTGGCGTGCATTTCAACGCGGTTGGCAACATTCAGGATATGCGCGAAAACAAGTTGCGCGACCGAATCGGTGCTGTATGCCGGAATATTGGTAACTACAATTCCTTTGCGGCTGGCTGCATGAACATCCACCACATTGTATCCGGTAGCAGTCACTCCAACGTATTGCAAAGCCGGAAGCCGATTGATCAGTTGTTCATCGATGATGGCTTTGTTCGTAATTATCACTTCCGCATCTTTTACCCTGTTGAAGATATCTCCCGGTTTTGTGCGGTCATAAATGCTGCATTCTCCCAGTTTATTTAAACCTTCCCACGACAGATCGCCCGGATTCAGGGCAAAACCGTCAAGTACAACTATTTGCATAAAAATTGATTTTTATTTCTTTAAATATTCCTTGACAATCACCGTTTTTCGATCGAACGTATATGCAGAGAAATACCCGAGTGCACCATTGTTAAAGTTACTGATCGGGTTGGTTGGTGATGCTGATTGCTGTATGGTATTGCCTGAGATATTTTCAAGCGTTAAAAAATAATTGTAGGCAGCTTTGTCAATTGATTGCAATTCAACGGTTAAGGTATCTGTTTCCTGAAATACGGTTGAACGCTGACCCAGACCGATGTCTTTTCCGTTAAAAAGCTGGTCTGAATAAAGTGAGATTTCTCCCCGGTCGTCAGTAGATTTTCCGTTTACAAAATACTTCAGCCGGTAATAATTTTCCTTACCTGCAGGATCCCTGATATATGTATTGACTTTATACCCGCTATCAAAAAATCCAAAACCATCGAAATACGAAAAACCCAGATCGGCAATCGTTACGACTTCATTCATAAAAGAACGTGCAGAATAGGTAACACCATCATATTCAACATCAGCAATATACCAAAACCCAGGAGACGCATGTGTGCCTTTTAGCTGATATATTCCGGGCTCGGTCTCTACAAAATACTTTGATTTTCCTTTTTCGACTCTTATACTTACAATTGCCCCCGAAACCGGATTTTTAGTTTTTGTTCCGAAATAAGGTGATGTTTTTGAAACAAGTACAGTAAAAGGCAACTTGTTATTGGTCATAGTTGCCTCAATTACAATGGCTTCATTTGCTCCTGACAAGTCAACTTCAATTACTTTTTCGCAGGAATAAAAAGCAAACAAAATTAAAAACAAGCCTAAAATGTATAAAATCCGATTCTTCAATTTTCAGAATTTAAATTTATAACTTACTGAAGGAATGACCTTAAACAACGAAATTTGTACTGCCTCTGTCTTATCCGGATTCACCTTATTTTGCCTGAAGGAAATAAAATAGGCATTTTCCCTTCCGTAGGCATTGTAAACCGAAAAATTCCAGCTCGATTCAAATCTGGCGGTTTGTTTCCTGATCCAGGTTAATCCCATGTCGAGACGGTGATAATCGGGCATCCGGTAACCGTTTCGTTGCGTGTAATAACCAACAATCCTTCCGTCAACTTCATATTTACCATTTGGGAAAGTTACAGCATTTCCTGTATTATACACCCAGGTTGCCGAAATTTTTAGCTTTCTGGCAAGATCATACATTGCAACCACCGAAATATCATGCTGCATATCCTGACGTGCAGGGAACGGAAGGCCCTTGCTGCTTTGGTCAATCTGGTTGATCAGGTCGAATTGCCGCATAGTTCTTGACCATGTATATCCCAGCCAACCAGTTAGTTTTCCCTCATTTTTCCTGAATAAAAATTCAGCTCCGTATGCCCAGCCTCGTCCGAAGACCAATTCGGCTTCCACTGTTGAATTAAAAACCAGGTCGGCTCCGTTGCGGTAATCAATCTGATTTTGCAAATTCTTGTAATAAAGCTCAACCGACGATTCGATTGCATTCCGCTGACTGTTGCGGAAATATCCCACCGACCACTGATCAGAAATCTGAGGTTTTACATTGTCACTGCTCGGCAGCCAAACATCAGTAGGTGTTGAAGAGGTTGAATTCGACAACAAATGAATAAACTGATAAATTCGGTTGTACGAAGCTTTTACAGCACTTTTAGAGTTAATCAGATAATTCAGGGCCAGACGTGGTTCGGGGCCGCCTTGCGTTTTTACCCATTTAAACCGATCGTAACTATTTGTCTTTATGAAATCTCCATTGCTATCGAAACTGTAAAAGTCGCCGGGACCAACATTCGAAAACAAAGCCAGCCGCAAGCCATAATAAATCTTCAGTCGTTCCGATATTTTCTGACTATTGGAAATGTAAAATGCACTTTCCAAAGCCCGGCGTGGCCTGACGGCAAGCGTACTGTAAACACTACCGGGAGAAGCTTTAACTTCTCCGGGAACAATTTTATGGAAAATCAGGTTCGCTCCGAATTTTAGTGTATTTTTTGCATTCAGGTACCAACTGAAGTCCTGTTTCAAGTTAAAATCCTGAATAACAGAACCAAGCAGAACATCGTTATCTCCCGACAAGTCAATCTCATAAGAATAATTGCTGAAAATAAATGAACTGTTCGAAAACAACTTTTCATTGAAAGTATGATTTAGTCTGACTGTCGCTGTTTTGCTCCCCCAGTCAAATCCAAATTGATCTTCCATCCGAAACTTATCGCGCCCCAAATAGCCGGAAATAAACAAGCGGTTCGTTTCATTTAGTTTGAAATTGGTTTTCAGGTTCAAATCGTAAAAATACAATTGAGTTTCACGAAGGTCTTTGTCTGGGGCAAAATTCAGGAACAAATCGGCATAAGTACGCCGGGCGCTCACCATAAAAGAACTAACATCTTTTTTTACCGGACCTTCGAAACTGAGGTTTGACGCAATCAATCCCACATTTCCTGTAGTATGGTAATCCTTCATATTTCCTTCTTTCATCCTGATATCCAGCACCGACGAAGCGCGGCCACCATATTCAGCCGGAATAGAACCTTTCAGCAATTCAGCATCACGAATGGCTTCCGAATTGAAAACAGAAAAGAAACCCAGCAAATGTGAGGCATTGTAAACCGGCGCTTCATCAAGCAATATCAGGTTTTGATCCAATCCGCCACCGCGCACATAAAATCCGGCATTTCCCTCACCTGCCTGCTTTACTCCGGGCAATAGCTGCATGGTTTTTATCAGGTCGCGTTCGCCAAATAAAACCGGAATATTTTCAATCTGCTTTGGATTTAGCTTTAAACTGCCCATACCGAGCGATGTAACATTTTGGTCGGCTCCTTTGCCACGAACTTCAATATTTTCCAGTTCGTAAGCAACAGACTTCATCCTGAAATTTATGACCTTACTGGAATGAAGATCTACCTCTAAAAGCTGATTTTCATAGCCAACAAACTGAACTTCAATGCTGGAATTGCCTTCAGGAATGGTAATGGAATAAAAACCGTAAGGGTTACAGATTGTGTTGTAACTGGTATTTTGAACAGATAGTACTGCTCCGGCAAGGTCTTCACCACTTTCTGCATCGGTAATCGTCCCGCTAAGTGTATATTTATTCTGAGAAAATGCCCCGTAAAACATACTCAAAAGAATAAAAATAAAAATAAACCGGAGACCCTTCATGCTAATTTGAATTTTTCGCTAAAATAGGTTTATTCGCGCTTGATTTGTACTTTTGAATTCAAAATTTTGACATCATGGAAAAATCTGCTCAACTGACCTTGCCGTTTTTATTCGGAAAGACTGTAGAAAAATTTGGCACTTACAA
>JAUYTA010000552.1 GCA_030695265.1 Bacteroidota bacterium | reverse complement strand
CGCTCCATCGTCCTGCTTCAATCGGCTGTTCAATGGAATGAATCTGCAAATCGGACAAACGTTTCAGGTTTTCGAGTGCAGTCTGGTAGGAATATGCGCCGTTGGCATCCACCCGAAGCGTAATCTCTTCGGACGAAAACTCTTTACGAATTTCCTTCAGTAAACTAAATTCGGTTTCAAAATCAATGGCGCCGATTTTCATTTTTATACACCTGAAACCGGCATCCAGTTTGGCTTTGATCTGCTGCTTCATAAATTCCGCGGTTCCCATCCAGATCAGTCCGTTGATCGGAATTCCCTTTTCTCCGCGCGTAAAAGCTGATGGAAACAGTATTTGCTGGCCACCGTTTTGAAGATCGAGCAAAGCAGTTTCGAGGCCAAAACGGATGGATGGCCAGCTTTGCAAATCTTCGGGAAGCTGGATGAAATAGTCAATTTGTTCGCAAACCTGAAGCAATTTGGCGCTCATTTTCTTCGGACTTTCAATGCTCAGATCGGGTAGGGGAGCGCATTCGCCAATGCCGGTGTTTGTTCCATCGGTTAAAAAAATGAACCACACATCGCGTGTTGTGTAAACTCCCCGCGATGTGCCGGAAGCTTGTTTAAAATTCAGGATATATTTTTTAAAATGGGCTTTCATTTGGTCAGTATAATTCCGATGCCAAAAAGCAGAGTAAACAACAACGTTGCAATCGACAATTTTTTCAGAAAAGGGTCGAGTTGGCTAGGCTCCTGAATCCGGTTAATCTTCATCAAATCGTTGATGAATAATGGCAAAGTGAGTAGGAATATTGCCTGATAAACCGATTGAAACCGAAGTGCAACATACACTAAGGCTGTCAGCCAGCCAATTGCAATTAAACTGGTATGATAGTGTTTGCTTTTGGCGCTTCCCATTCTTACCACTACTGTATTTTTACCTGAATTCCGGTCATTCTCAATGTCGCGCATGTTGTTTAAATTCAATACGCCTGTGCTGAAAAGGCCGATGCTGATGGCTGGCAGAAATATTTCAGGATTGAGTTGATGGGCATTCAGGAAATAGGAGCCAACTACCGGCAATATTCCGAAGAATAGAAATACGGCAACGTCGCCCAAACCGGCATATCCGTAGGGATTGCTTCCTGCCGTATAACGGTATGCAGCTATTAGTGCGACAATTCCGAATGCCAGAAAAAGCAAAAATGTAGTCAGGTCAAGTCCTTTAGTTCCTTCAGCAACCAACCAGATTCCGGTGGCCAGGCTCAGCACAATCAAAACCACCATTCCAACTTTCATTTGCTTCGGACTGATTTCGCCACTTTGTACCGTTCGCTTTGGTCCAACGCGGTGCTGGTTGTCGGTTCCTTTTTGCGAATCGCCGTAGTCGTTGGCAAAGTTCGAGAAAATCTGGATAAATAATGCGGTAACAATGGCCAAAACGGTTACTTTGCCTTGGAATCCCCTATCGAAATACGACAATGCTGCTCCCATCAAAATGCCCGACATGGCCAATGGCAACGTTCTCAATCGTGCCGCTTTGATCCAACTTTTTACTGATGCCATTTTTTACGTCTTTATTTTTTAATGAAATACCGGGTTACCAGCCAGTTTTTGTACATCGGGTCGAGTACCAAAATGTTTCCCGCCATGATGTCGATAATCTCTTTATTTTCAAGCGCTTTTTTAATCCTTGCCACATTTGCCGATGATGCTAGCTGGTATTCGTCCAGTATGTTTTTCGAACTGAATTTTTCAACTCCATCAAGCAAAGCTTTTAAAAAATTTACCTGAGGTGTTGACAATTCTTCCGTTTTCGATTGAAAAAGCAAACTCAGTTGCGACACAACTCCTTCGTGCGCTTCATGGACGATTTCTTCTGAACAATCAGTCGCTGTTCGAAACCAGCATTGCTGTGCAAGTTGCTGCACGTAATATGGGTGGCACTCAGCCAGATCCGCGATCAATGCAGCATTGTTCTCACCAATATGTTTTTGAGTATCTTCAAAACGGCTGCAAATAAATGGAATCCAACTTTCCCGATGTATCTTTTCAAGAAAAAGAATATCCCCAAATTTATAAAATGGCATCGACGAACTGGTAAAAACGTCCATCAGCATGTGCCGCTTGCTTCCGTACAAACAATAGGCAACATGCTGGTGCTTTTGCCAGTGCGACCTTAGCTTTTTCTGAAATGCCAATTGATTTTCGAATGTTGAGATGTTCTGAAATTCATCGATACAAATCACCAGTTTCCATCCTTTTTCCGCTGCAACTTTTTCTGCCATATCCAGAATGGTATCAGGGTGTTTCTTCACTTCTGTCCAGTCGAGACTTAGCGACAATTCATCCTGATTACCGGGACTGAATGAGAGTTTTGGAAGAAATGCGCCTATAAAACGTTTCGCATTTTCAAGTAGAACTTCCAGCTTTGATGCGGAAATCTTTAAAACTTCGCTTGCCAGCGCCAGGTAAAATTGTTCTTCTGTTCGAATATTAAAGGCATCGAGAAAGCAAAAGTGCAGATTTTCGTCCGCCGACATGGCATCAATTGCCGCTTTTTGAACCAACGATGATTTTCCCCAACGGCGTGGCGAAATTAGAACCGTGTTAACGAGTCCTGAAAAATTCCCGGTCAATCGTTGTCTTTCCTGGTCTCTGTTTGTGAAATTTTGTTCAACAGCTAATTTCCCAAATATGAAAGGTGTTTCCATGTTGAATATTTTCTACAAATATAGGTAACAACTTTGTTAGTAACAACTTTGTTACTAACAAAGTTATTACATTTTTAAGATACTGATATTAAGGAAATTTAGGGTACTTTTTAAAGTCAGGTTTCCGTTTTTCGAGGAAGGCGTGTTTGCCTTCCTGTGCTTCTTCAGTAAGGTAATACAACAAAGTTGCGTTTCCGGCAAACTCCTGAATACCGATTTGTCCGTCGAGTTCGG
>JAUYTA010000816.1 GCA_030695265.1 Bacteroidota bacterium | reverse complement strand
AACATCTTTTACCAGCTTGTAGGGTTGCATCGTATAGGAGCGGATTTGCGATCCCCATTCAATCTTTTTCTTGGTCGAATTGATGAGTTGTTCGGCTTCACGGCGTTTGCGCAGTTCGAGTTCGTACAATTGTGATTTCAGCAAGCGCAGTGCATTGTCTTTGTTCCCGAATTGCGAGCGGCTTTCGGTATTTTCGATGATTATGCCGGTTGGAGCATGCCGAAGCCTCACACCGGTCTCGACTTTGTTGACATTCTGTCCGCCTGCCCCACCCGACCTGAAAGTTTCCCAGGTAATGTCGGCAGGATTAATATCCACTTCAATGGTGTCGTCAACCGAGGGCGAAACAAACACAGATGCGAAAGTGGTCATTCGCTTGCTTTGGGCATTGAAAGGCGAAAGGCGCACCAGACGGTGAACTCCGTTTTCGCTTTTCAGGTAGCCATAAGCATAATCTCCTTCAAACTCGATGGTGCAACTTTTTATGCCCACTTCGTCGCCACCGTGGTATTCAACAGTTTTTACGGTGTATCCCTGTTTCTCGCCGTAACGCATGTACATACGCATCAGCATTTCGGCCCAGTCGTTACTTTCGGTTCCGCCTGCACCGGCATTGATACGTAGAATTGCGCCCAATTTATCCTCCTCTTTTCGGAGCATATTTTTGACTTCCAGCGCTTCGATTAGTTCCCGCGTTGTTTGGAATTGCTGCTCAATATCTTCTTCTTCAGCCTCTCCTGCTTCAAAAAATTCATACAGTACCAGCATGTCTTCCGCGTGGCGGTCAACATCAACAAATCCATCCGTCCAGATTTTTACTGAATTGATGACTTTCATTTGTGCTTCGGCTTCTTTGGGATTGTTCCAGAAGGCAGGATCCTGCGTTTTGAGCTCTTCCTCTTGTAGTTGTATTAGTTTTTGATCGTAGTCAAAGATGCCTCCTTAACGCATCCCGGCGATCAATAAGATCTTTAACCTGTTCTTTGAGAATCATTTTTATGTTTTTAGTTTACTGAAAAGCAAAAGTAGAAAATGAATCGGGATTATTGAACTAAA
>JAUYTA010000813.1 GCA_030695265.1 Bacteroidota bacterium | reverse complement strand
TCATCATCAAAGCGGTTTTTCCGTAGTTGTTGTTGTTTGAAAGCTGGTTCCATAAATCCTGTGCATTTACTGCCAGACTGATTAATGCCAAGCCTGCGATAACTGCGCTTCCGCGTAAAATCATTCTTTTTACCTGTTCGTTAACTGTTTCCTGAGTGTTGTTCTGTGTTTTCATTTTTTTGTTCTCCTATTGTTTAAATTGTTTTTTCTGTTTCTGAATTTTTGTTTTCTATTTCTATGACGCCTGAATTTTGTTTTCGTTACAGTTGATATAGTACATTCTTTAAAAATTTACCTTACGTTGCAATGTTATTTGTACTGCAAATATATATCTTTTCTATGATACCATGCAACACATAGTACTAATAAATTTATAAATATTTTTAATTAATTTTTTATATCATTGAAATATAATTGATTACATATGAAAATATTTTTATTGAAAATCAGTTTATTTTTCTGTAGAGTATATTTTAGCCTGAAAATTTGCTGAAATCGGGCAAGAAGTATTTTTCAGAGAGAGTTGAAATATTTAATTGAGATCGGAAAAAGTCAATTTTTTAGAGATGTGGATGATTCGATGGGATTGTTTTATCTTTGTGAAATATATAGAATCAGAAAAAATGATACTCAGCATTGAAGAACAAGACCTGGCAAAATTTATCATGATAGGCGATCGCGTTTTGATACGTCCGAAAGATCAGAAAGGGAAAACAGCTTCGGGATTGTACTTGCCGCCAACGGTTGTGGAAAACGAGAAAACACAAAGCGGATACATCGTTAATGTTGGTCCGGGCTACCCGATTCCGGCAATGACGGATGCTGATGAACCCTGGAAAGAGAAAAAGGACGAAGTGAAATATGTTCCGCTTCAGGCAAAAGTTGGCGATCTGGCAGTTTATCTCAACAAAAGTGGCTGGGAAATTGAATTCAACAAACAGAAATACATCATATTGCCACATTCTTCTATCCTGATGCTGATTCGCGACGAAGGACTGTTTGAATAAAACGTGGACTGAAAAAAGTTATCATTGTTATCTGGTTGTCATTGTTTAAAAATAGTTCAAGCTCTGCACAACCCGACAACAATTACAACCCGACAACAATTACAACCATAATAACAATTACAACAAATAAAATAACCTCCTTGCGATTACCATCACTACACATATCTGGTTTAGGCTACCCATTCATCTGGCTGCACGGAATGCTGGGCTCGGTGGAATCTGATTCGGTTTATTCGATGATTGATTTTAAACGGGTATCGGAAATCGCTTCAGTAATACGATACGATTCCTGCGGAAAATCGGTTACCGGAGACTATTCATGGAATGGCATGACCGATGAATTGCTCGATATAGTCAATCACCACAAATTTGGACCAATGATTTTAGGTGGAACTTCGATGGGATCGGGAACAGCCATTCATTTTGCAGTTCGTTTTCCTGAAAAAGTAAAAGCGCTGATATTGGTTACTCCTCCGCCAGCCTGGGAAAAACGCCAAGGTGTTAAAGCATTGTATAATAAAATAGCCATGAAAGCAGAACAACCAACAATGCCGGATTTTCTGAGAAGGTTGATAACTTTAAATCAGGACCCGCCTGATTTTTTTGAAAATGAACACCCCGGAACAAGGCAACTCCTTTTGGATTTCCGATTGGGATTCGATGCGCTATATTATCCGCAGATTTATCGTGGCGGAGCAGCTTCCGATTTTCCAGCCCCTGAAGAAATTGAAAAAATAAAGGTTCCCACATTGATTGCCGCTTTTCCTGACGATTTAAACCATCCGCTTGAAATTGCTCAAAAGCTAAATGAGCTGATCGCAGGTTCGGAAATGATAGTAATTTCAGATTACGACGGATACCTTAAATTTCAGGAAAAAATACGGGAATTTCTGATTAAAGTGGGTTGTGATAACAAATCGTAAATAATTGTGCCTTTTTATTTTCAAATTGAAACCAGAAAATAGTTCCAATTGGTTTTTTTTATATCTTGCACACGAAAAATTAGATTATAAACCACATATAAATATCAGTTATGGAGAGAGTTTCAGACAGAGTAGCCTGTTTATCGGAATCAGCCACACTGGCTGTGGCCCAGAAAAGCCGCGAATTAAAAGAAAAAGGTATCGACGTCATCAGTTTGGGCGTTGGAGAACCTGATTTTAACACCCCCGATTTCATCAAAGAAGCTGCAAAAAAAGCAATTGATGACAATTATTCGACCTATTCTCCGGTCCCCGGATATCCTTCATTGTTGAAAGCGATTGTCGATAAATTAAAGCGCGACAATGATTTGGATTATACTACCAATCAGATTATTGTTTCGAATGGCGCAAAACATTCCATTGCAAATCTGTTACAGGCTTTGATCAACAAAGGCGACGAAGTAATTATTCCGGCTCCATACTGGGTAACTTACATTGAGTTGGTAAAACTGAACGAAGGTGTAAATGTGATCATTCCAACAACTGTTGACAGTGATTTCAAAATCACCCCTGCACAATTGGAAGCAGCTATCACTCCGAAAACCCGTGCGTTTCTGTTTAGCAGTCCTAGTAACCCAACAGGAAGCGTTTACACCAAAGCCGAATTAAAAGCATTCGCCGATATTTTCGCCAAACATCCGAACATCATCGTGATTTCGGACGAAATTTACGAGCACATCGTTTATGGAATCAAACACGAAAGTATCGCGCAATTTCCTGAAATTAAAGATAGGGTAGTGGTGGTGAACGGCGTTTCGAAAGCGTTTGCCATGACCGGTTACCGCATCGGTTACATTGCTGCTCCGCTTTGGCTGGCCAAAGCATGTAACAAATTGCAGGGACAATATACATCAGGACCATGCTCTGTTTCTCAAATTGCTTCGGTAACCGCATTAAACGCACCACTCGATACTGTACAGGCTATGGTTACTCAATTCGAAAAACGCCGTAACCTGGTACTTTCCATGTTGGCTGAGATTCCCGGAGTAAAAACCAGCAAACCTGATGGCGCATTTTATGTATTTCCTGATATTTCTTCTTTCTTCGGAAAATCGGATGGTACGCTAACCATCAGCAATGCTGACGATATGGGCTTGTTTATCCTGTCGAATGCCTTTACCGGTGTGGTTTCTGGTGAAGCTTTTGGCGCTCCCGAATGCATCCGTATTTCGTATGCCGCCTCGGAAGCCGATTTGACCAAATCACTGACACGTATTAAAGACGCGCTGGCAACCTTGAAATAAATAAGTATTTTTTTAAACTTCAATATTAAGCCCGGTGGATTGAGTTCTACCGGGCTTTTTTTCAAATTGCCAATTCATAATTAGTGCTTCGCCCTCCAGCGTCTTCCTTCCTCAAAATACCTTTGTTTATCAAATCCTGAATGTCTCGAAGCGCTGTGTCTGTAGAGCATTTGGCTATTTTTGCCCATTTCGACGAGTTGAGTTTTCCATCAAAACAATCAAGCAGTTTATTCAGCATCAGTCGTTGTCGCGCATTTAATGCAGTTTCATTGTGCTTGTCCCGAAAATCAGCTTTGTGAAGAACTTTCTGTAAAGTATCTTCTGTCGAAAGTAACGAACGATACAAACAATTGAGATACCAATCCAGCCATTCAGTTATATCACCACTACTGAACTGTGTTTTTTGCAATATTTCGTAATAAACTTTCCGTTCGGGCATTATTTGACTCGATAAAGTGTAGAACCGCTGAGAGGTATCATCAGAACGGGCAAGCAATAAATCAGAAATTGCTCTGGCAATACGACCATTCCCATCGTCAAAAGGGTGAATAATGACAAACCAAAAATGAGCAATCGCAGATTTCAATACAAGATCTATTGGTACTTCACTGTTGAGCCATTCCAAAAAACTATCCATTTCGGGTTTTACCTGATTGGGTGGAGGAGCCTGAAAATGAACTTTTTCTTTCCCCATTGCTCCTGAAACGACTTGCATTTCTCCATTACGGTAACAGCCGACATCAATTTTGTGCATCCCGCTTCTGCCTGTTGGAAACAAAGCCGAATGCCAGCCAAACAATCGATCTTCTTCAAGAGGCTGATCGTAATTCTGCGTAGCATCAAGCATCATTTCTACCACTCCTTCAACATTTCTTTCAGATAAGACCATGCCCGCATATTCAATTCCTAATTTCCGCGCTATCGAAGATCGAACCTGCTCGTAGTTAAGTATTTCTCCTTCTATTTCTGAAGATTTCAATACATTGAGCGTCAGAGTTGTAAGCATGGTTTCCTCTTTCAATGAAAAGCCCAATGCACTCATCTGCCCCAAAAGTTTTCCCTGTAAATGGCGAACTTTCCCGAGCGTAACCTGAATTTGCTGCTCATTCCAGGTAAAATGAGGCCAATTGTCATATTGATAGATATACTTTGCCATGATATTTTTTTTATTCAGCGATTGCGGTACTATTCGCCGCATATTTGCGGTAAATATATAAATTATTTGCCGCAAAGCAATTATTCGCCGTACATTTGCGGTGAATAGGACGGTTTTTCGCTGCAAACTTAAATTTTTGGAGGAGGAATTTATCGTTTTAAATTTCATATTAAAGTCAGGTGGATTGAGTATGTTGTGTTGATTTCAATTGACAACAGCCATATTAAATATTAGTGAATTATATCCGGCGGAGTGGGGAAATTACGTATGAACAATCGAGAATATCTGATTGGAAAATCTTTAATTTATGGTAGGTTTGTAAAACAAACTTAATTTAGGAGAATATGGGAAAGTCAGTGTTGGAATTAAACGTTAACTATGAAATAATCCTTGGTAATTGTTTTGATGAATTGAAAAAATTTGATTCTGCACAATTTCAAGCATGTGTAACTAGT
>JAUYTA010000549.1 GCA_030695265.1 Bacteroidota bacterium | reverse complement strand
GTTTTTAATGCGGCCATCGATGTGTCGTTTATCATCGTCGATTTATCAAAAGATTTTATCATACGCAGTTTCAGTCCCGGTTCAGTGAAAATGTTTGGCTATAAAGCTGCCGAGGTTATTGGACATTCGCTTGAAATCCTTCATTTGCCAGACCAGACAAATTTAACGGCATCCATAGAGAAAGATTTGACAAGACTTGGCGTGAGCCGGAAAGAAGAGATTATACTTTGCAGAAAATCAGGAGAGCTTTTTCCTGCGATTCTTACAGTTCACCCATTGAGGGATGATGACGGTAATGTTGTTGGCGCTTTGAGCGTTAGCATTGATATTACTGAATTAAAAAAAGTAGAGAACGAGTTTATAAAAGCCAAAGAAAAGGCAGAAGAAAGCGACCGGCTGAAAACAGCTTTTTTGCAGAACATGAGCCACGAAATCCGTACACCGATGAATGCAATTATTGGTTTTGCTGATTTACTTCCCGAATACTTCGGCGATGAAGAAAGACTTATAAAATACGCAAATATCATCAAAGAACGAGGTGCCGACCTTCTCGAAATCATTAGCGGAATTCTGGATATTGCCAAAATTGAATCGGGACAATTGCCTGTAAAACCCGAAAAATGTAGAATGAACGACCTGTTTGAAATAATCAAAACGCTTTTTGATGACTTTAAGAAGCGAAACAACAATATTAATATTGAATATAAACTAAAGGTTGATCAGGGCATTAAATTGATGGATGTAATTATCGATCAGGTCAAACTGAAACAGATACTGTTTAACCTGATCGGGAATGCCAATAAATTCACACGTTCAGGAAAAATAGAAGTTGGGTGCAATCTTTACGAGTCTAATTTCTTCACTTTTTATGTGTCGGATACAGGTATCGGAATTCCCAAAGAAAAACATGTTGAAATATTTAGCCGCTTTATGCAGGCCAGTCACGATACTGCCCGTTTTTATGGCGGAACCGGACTGGGACTATCCATTGTTCAGGGATTATTAAATTTGCTTGGCGGTAAAATCTGGCTCGAATCAGAACCGGGAAAGGGTAGTACTTTCTTTTTTACCTTTCCTTTTACCTCGAATGGTCAACATACGCATAAAATTTCAGAAACAAAAGAAAAAGAGATAAAGGTTAGCTATCCAACATTAAATATATTGATTGTTGAAGATGATGAATTTAATGCCGAATATTTAGTTGAAATACTTTCGGATACAAATAACAATGTTACTCAAACCCGATATGGCCGCAAAGCAGTTGAAATTTGCCGGCAACAGGAAATTGATTTGGTTTTGATGGACATTCGCTTGCCCGACATCACCGGATATGAGGCTATTAAGCAAATCAGGGAACTAAACCGGGAGATAAAAATATTTGTACAAACTGCTTATGCAACCAGTGAAGACGAGCAAAAAGCCCTTGACGCAGGTTGCGATGAATATCTGAGCAAGCCCATCAGGAGAGAATTACTTCTAGCTAAAATAAACCATCATCTGAACGGTCATTTCAAAATGATTTAAAGCTTATTCGACTTTAACATTTAAATGACAATTGAATGACTTTTATGACATCGGATAATATTACGGAATCCATCTAATTAAATTTCGCTTTGTCCTAATCACAGCTTATAATCTTGGTATGGTCATTCCTCCATCCACTTTTACAACCTGTCCGGTTGAGTATGGCATACTTCCGGTCGCCATCGCCGCTGCAACTTTGCCAATATCTGAAGGTTTACCCCATCGTTGCTGTATAGCCATTCCTTCCTGAAACAATCGGTCGTATTTTTCCTGAACGCCTGAAGTCATGTCGGTACGAATTACGCCCGGCTGAATTTCATAAACCGGAATATCAAATTCGCCCAGCCGCGATGCCCAAAGTTTGGTGGCCATCGCAATTCCAGCCTTTGAAATACAGTATTCACCCCGGTTGACCGATGCCACTGTTGCCGATACCGATGAAACATTGATGATACAAAAGAATTCTTCCGGAAATTGTTTTTTTGATTCAATCATTTTATTAGCGACCAGTTGTGTCAGAAAATATGGCCCCTGAAGGTTTACATCCAGCACATATTGAAAACTTTCTTCGGTAGCCTCCAGAATGTCCTTTCGCTCTGGCGGAGCGATTCCCGCATTGTTTACCAATACATTAACCTTACCAAACCTATCATGAATGGCATCAACCATTTGTTGGCGATCTTCCTTTTTCGAAACATCACCACGAAAATAAGCCACTGAAACGCCAAAACTACTCAATTCTTCAAGAACGGATTTCACCAAAATTTCTTCGCGAATTCCGTTCACTGCCAGATTAAATCCAGCCTTTGCCAGTTCGGTGGCAATCCCCAACCCAATTCCCCGGGTTCCGCCGGTTATAAATGCTACTTGAAGCCCCCTAAATCCCCCGGAGGGGGACTTAAGCCCCTCTAAATCTCCCCGAAGGGGAGACTTTTTGCTTTCCATATTTTCGAAATTTTTAATCATTTTTCATCCTTTTTAAACTCATTTCCATAAAGAAGGAATGTGGTGAAGGTGCTTTTTTATCTTTCCCCCTTCGGGGGAATAAGAAGGGGGCTGACATCCACCCAAGCGCGTTTCGCCCAACTCTCCAAACCTTTTTCAGCCAACTGAACCCCTTTTGCTCCTTCCAGCAAATTCCAGCGGAAAGGTTCGTTTTTCACCACATGTTTCAGAAACAATTCCCATTCAGCTTTAAAGGCGTTGTCAAAAACTTCCTGCTCAGGAACTTTCGACCAGCCTTCGTAAAAATTGATCGGGTTGGGAATATCAGGATTCCAGACCGGTTTTGGAGTATTGCCATAATGTTGTGTCCAGCATTCGCGCAATCCGGCAACTGCCGAACCTTTGGTTCCGTCAACATGCAAAGTGAGCAAATCGTCACGGCGAACACGGGTAACCCATGAAGAGTTAAAATGGGCAATCACACCGCCTTCGAGTTCGAAGGTTGCATAAGCTGCATCGTCAGCCGTGCATTTATATACTTTCCCTTTCTCGTCAACCCTTTCAGGAATGTGGGTGGCTCCAATACACGATACAGCTTTTACATTTCCGAATAGGTTATCGAGTACGTATCGCCAATGACACAGCATGTCCACAATGATTCCGCCGTCGTCTTCTTTTCGGTAGTTCCAGCTTGGGCGTTGCGCCGGAACGTTAAAGCCTTCGAAAACCCAGTAACCAAATTCTCCCCGAACCGACAGTATTTTTCCAAAAAAATCGTTTTCCATCAGTCGTTTAAGTTTCAGCATTCCGGGCAACCATAATTTATCCTGAACCACACCATGTTTCAATCCGGCTTTTTCGCAAACCTCGTATAGTTCGAGTGCCGAAGCCGTTGATACCGCGACCGGTTTTTCGCAATACACATGCTTTCCGGCTTTGGCGGCCATTTTAACGGCATCGGCCCGTCGTCCGGTGGTTTGTGCGTCAAAATAAATCTGGTAATACGGGTCTTTCATCACTTCGTCCAGATTGGTGGTCATCTTTTCAACTCCCGACATTTTGCAAAGTTTCCGGAGTTTGACTTCATCGCGGCCAACCAATATCGGATCGGGCATGATAAATTCTGCGGGTCCAACCTGTACCCCACCCTGCTTAATAATTTCCACGATCGACCGCATCAAATGCTGGTTCGTTCCCATCCGGCCGGTGACGCCGTTCATGATTATTCCTACTTTGTGGATTGTTTGATTTGTATTCATTTTGATTAAATTTTAAGTTTCCGATTTGTTGCATTTGGCGACTGGCTGCCTGCTGCTGGCTTTTTGCGACTGAACACTGTCCGCTGTTTACTTTCCGATCATGTCTTCGTCAAATATGCCCGTTTAATTTTTTCAAGGTATTCATGCTGATCGGTTGCCCAGTATTTATCCGAAAAAATTTCGACTTCGTTGTATCCTGAAAAGCCTGCATCTTCAACCCAACCGCGTATTTCAGGAACATTGATGCAGCCATCTCCCATTAAACCGCGGTCGTTCAGGAAATCGGTGGTGGGTATATTCCAGTCGCAAACATGGAACGCAAACAGGTTTTTATTTGCAGCACACCGTTTAATTTCTGACTGCAGGGTATCGTCCCACCAAAGATGATAAACATCAACGGCAACTCCCACCCATTCAGAATTGATCATTTCAGCCATATCGTTGGCTTGTTTCAGGGTATTGATAGCCGATCGGTCGCCGGCATACATCGGATGCAAAGGTTCGATAGACAGTTTTACACCTGCACTTTTGGCTGCCGGCAAAATCCGATGAATTCCTTCTGCAATTTGTTCCCTCGATTTTTCGAGCGACTGACGACCATCGGCACCGCAAACCAGTACAACCGATGGCGCACCAATTGCCGCAGCCTGTTCAATGGCAAAAAGGTTATAAGTAATGACAGCTTCCCGTTTTTCCTTTTCTACTGAAGGGAAAAAACCAGAGCGCGCCAGCGAAACTACTGTCATTCCATGATCATCCAGTAATGTTTTTATTTCTGCCAGATTTTTGTTTTCCAGTACATTTCGCCAGATAGTAATTCCATGAATTCCAGCCTTTGAGTAATTCTTCACACAGGTTTCAATGTCCCATGGTTTGGTGGTCAGCGTGTGAACACAGAGTTTTGAAAAGTCCGAAAGTAAAGTTGACATTATATTTTTTTCAATTTTTCAGGTGATTGACGAGTATCAAACAATGTTACAATCTGAATATCAATATTTTGCATAAATATCGCGAGCTATTTCATGTGAATGGACTCTACCTTCATCCAAATCCTTTAAACCTCTCTCGATAGATTCAATCTCTTCTTTATGCAACTTTTCTGTCCAATCAGGTGAATGAGTGTAATTAGATTTTATCTCCCTGAGTTTTTCAATAATTGAAGTATCATTCAATTTTGAAATCCATTCTATTAAATTTAGTTTCTCTGCTTGAATATTCATGGCAAGTGTTTTTTACAAATTTAAAAAAATGTATAGTATTTATCTTTATAAATCATTCGTTGCAGAAAAATAGCTGCTTCGCGCATGTGATAATCGCCCCACATGCTAGATTCGTTGCAAGGAATTTTGTAGCCTTCTGGAATATGGTCCCAGCCATTTGGCCGGTGGTAAACCGAATGAAGCAGAATTCCCTGATGTTCGGGATCAACAGACAAATAAGGTTTTTCAAGCAGTCGGGCAGCCACCGTTAAACCTGCTTGCAGGTAGTGGTTTCCTTCTTCCATTTTACCTGAAGCAGTGAGGAAATGTCCAAGCCGAAGCAAACCCTGCACGCCGATTGCCGCAGCAGAACTGTCAACCGGCTCAAAATCGTTGTACGGATCGGCTGGCCTGTTCAGGTAATCGCCCATATTCACCAATCCCGGAGCGCCGGTATCCCAATACGGAATGCCATCCGTTGGCGTATTGCTGATATAAAAATCGCAGGTTGCCCTGGCACCTTTCAGCATAATTTGCAACAATTCAGGTTTACCGATTATTCCCTCAAATTCGCTTTCAGGAAGGGTTTCCAGAAACTCGAGTTCTTCAGCAAAGCCAAGCATTGCCCAGGCCAGTCCGCGCGTCCATGTGGAAAATCCGGTATAACCTTGTTGCGAATTAGGGCAGCGGAAATTTCCGTCGTTCGGGTTGAAAACCGATTCGTGGGCTGTTCTTCCCCAAACGTCGTAGCTATCGCGACCTTCAGCATAAAATACTGAATACCTTGCGGTTGAAATTAAATGATCGACTGCTCTTTGGAAAAGTGAAATACGAACATCGTTTTCGCCGGGAAGGTAATGACCCAAACGATGGGCAATCATCAAAGCACGGCAAGATCGAATGGTATCGACAAACAGTGAATGCGGACCGTTAAACGAATAAATGAACCCGCCATCTTTTGTTTTGCTCCAACGATTGGCTTGCACTGCACCGGAAGCTTTGATGGCCAATTCATAAAAGTTCTTTTCCCATTCGTTTTGAGCTATTTTTCCTTCCCGCATCAAACGGTGAAGGTTTCCGTAGGTGCTGATGTTGTTGAACCCATGATCGTGAACCCCAACATGACTGACGTGCAGCGCCATTTTACTGACTGTATTTTCGCGACCGATTTTCAGAAATGTTTCATCGCCAGTGGCATCGAATTGCAGGATGGCCGAACCGTACTGAAAACCCTGCGTCCATTCCGTCCAGCCTCGGGTCGAATATTTTCCGTTTACTGTAAAAACCGGTGCGCCTTTCGTGGTATCGTATTCCGATTCTATTTTCAGAATTTTCTCTCCTGAAAGTTTCCAGAAATGGTCGAGTTTTTCTTTCAGATTTTCAGGGTTAATGTTGAAATCTATTATCATGTATTTTGCTTTGTTTTCGGTAAAAATGAAACAATCACAGCCCCCAAAGTTGCCAGTGCGATCAACACAATGAACCCTGTTGTATAGCTTTTTGAAGCATCGTAAAGTGCACCAACCAACATCGGGAACAAAGCTTCCGCAATTCCATCGGCTACCAAAATAATTCCCATTGTACGCCCCAAAGCCCTCACTCCAAAGAGGTCGCCGGCCATCAACGGAATAATCATGTAATCACCGCCTAGTCCGATTCCAAATATAACCGCAAAAATATAGATTCGTCCTGGGAAATCGGGCATCAGCAGCAATGGAATGGCCAAAGCAACAATCATGTAAATCAGGATCATCACATATTTGCGGTTAATCAAATCAGCCAGAAAGCCCATCAAAACGCGCCCGGCTAAACTTGACAACAGTACAAACGACATAACATGTGCAGCCTCGGTTTGGGTAAAACTCAGATCGCGAAGATACAGTTTCAAATGCTGGGCAATTCCGCCAACCGCGCCAATCGAACACATACTGCCGAACGCCAGCAGATAAAAATTTGGATTCCGTAGAATGGTTTTGATTGGAACCATTGTTTCTGTTTTTGCTTTTTCCTGTTGGTTCTTTTTAGAATCCCTAATGAAAAAAGCCATCGGAAAAGCGATAAGAATAACCAAAACTCCAATGGTCATCAATGCCATGTGCCAACCCATGCTTTTCTCCAGTCCGGCTGCTATCAGCGGAACCAAAGCGCCACCGGTACCAATTCCGAGGTAAGCAATTCCCATTGCCTTTCCGCGATTTTTATCGAACCATCTGGAAATTAAAACCTGACTGGGAAGGGGACCACCAAAAACGTAGCCCAGTGCATTCATCACATAAAACAGGTAAAACATTGGCAATGTACTTGCAAAGCTGAGTCCGATCAAGGCAGTTCCGGCCAGAAATGCGCCGGTCATCATCAACGAGCGCGGGCCGTAACGATCAATTAACCAGCCTGCCAGAAAGCCGAAAAGTGGTGCAACAATTAATTTTCCGACGGCATTTCCTGAAGTTACCACTGCACGCGACCAGCCATATTCTTTGGTCATAAAATCGTAAAAGAAAGGGAGCCCATACAGTGCAAATCCTACAATGGCCAGGAGTGCAAAAAATGCTGTCGCAAGAATATAAGTTTGC
>JAUYTA010000805.1 GCA_030695265.1 Bacteroidota bacterium | reverse complement strand
ATTCGTGTGCAACTGTTGCTCCAAATCCACCCATGGCCTGCCCGACATACAATCCGGTCATGTGAATACCTATGGCCAGCGAGCGGGTTTTCCCCTGATGGTAATCTGCAATCAGCGACAATCCTGCCGGGATATACAAAGCTTCGCTGACACCCATGATGGCGCGCAAAATATACAGATGATTAAAATTATCCACATATCCCATGGCCAAAGTCACACTTGACCAAACAGCCAAACTCCCTATAATTAACCATTTTCGGTTCAGCCGGTCGGCAATTAATCCTGCAACAGGGCTCATCAGCGCATAAATCCAAAGAAAAACGGCCATCAGCCGCCCGAAATTCTCTGCTGTTTGCAACTCGTGAATATCGCCCATCATGGCTACTTTCATGGTCGAAAGCATCTGCCGGTCCATGTAGTTGAGAAGGGCTACGACCCACAACAAACCAACGACTACCCATGCGTACGACTGACTGTTTTTTTTCTGACTCATGATTTAATTTTAATTTTTTCCAACGTTTTCCAAACCTGAAACAAACCGCGCGGAACGTGGAAACAGCCTTTCCATTTTCCACCCTTTAAAGGTAGCAATACTTCGCCCCGACGGTTCAGGTAACCAAACCATTCGTCGAATTCAGGATCAGCAAAATGCGACCAGGTGTAATCATGCACTTTTTCGAACCATTCAAGACATTCAGGATTGCCCGTCATTGAGTAACCTTTAATCAGGCTGATAAGCGTTTCGACATGTACCCACCAGAGTTTCTGGTCCCATTCCAACTGTTGCGGCGGATAACCTTTAATATCGAGAAAATAAAAGATACCGCCAAATTGCTCGTCCCAGCCGTATTTCAGCGTGCGGAGCATGATTTCAACGACTTTTTCAGTCAACTCCGGACGCTTCAATCTGACAGACAAATCCATGATAAACCACATGGCCTCAATGGTATGACCCGGATTCAGCAAACGTCCTTCAAACGAATCGGAGAAACTACCGTCGGGATTTACATTTTCCAGAATGAGTCCGGAATCTTCCTGATAGAAAATATCCATGACTTCGTGAAGCACATTCTGAATGGTTTCATCCGCCAATTCTTTCGGGAGCAAATGTTCAATTTCCAGCGACAGGTTACACAAAATCATGGGCAGCGAAAAACCTTTCAGTGGACGGGTTCCAGCAACTGCTTTACTAAATCTCCCTTTCGGATTTTCGCTCCGTTTCAGGATATTCTCAAAGGTTTTTTTTGCGATGTCGGCATATTCTTCGTTTCCGGTCGCCTGGTACAACTGTCCAAAAGCCATTGTCGCAAAGCAATCCGAAAAAATATTGTAAGGTTCTATCAGCGGTTTTCCTTCACGGGTGAGCGAAAAATACCAGTTCAGGTTGCCGTCGTGCCCATGTTCCTGAAGAAAACGTGCGCCGTGCAAAGCCATTTCCAGCCATTCGGGTCGCTTTTCCACTTTGTTGTAAAGCGTCGCAAACATCCAGACTTCGCGCCCCTGAAGCCAGATGAATTTATCGGTATCGAATACGTTTCCCTGGCGGTCGAGACAAGTAAAATAACCGCCAAACTGCTCGTCTTTCGAATGGTTTTCCCAGAAAGGAACCACTTTTTGAAGCAGTTCGTCCCGGTATTGTTCCGCTAATAGTTTAAAATCTTTTTCCATCGTTTTTTACTTTTCAATCTGAATATCAAACCCTATTGCATTTGGAGTACGAATGCCCGGACGTATCTCTCCGGAAGGAACTACGATTGTTCCGTTCCATGAAAAAGCAGTAGTTGTAACCAGCGATTCTCCGGCCATTTCGTCCATTTTTTCCCAACTTTTCGAAAGGGTATTAAAAGCCAGTATGTCTTTTGAAAAACCGGGATGATTGGTCAACATCGAATCTTTTTCGTGCCAAAGTTTTAGCCGTTCTTCCTCTCCTGAAACTTGCTCAAGGGCGGCATTCATCCGTTCGGTGCGATTGAAGAAAATCCCCGGATCGCCACCAAACAAAACAATGTGATGCGAACCCATTGCGATTCCGGTTCCGGCAGAAAGTGCGAGTGGCTTTCCGTCTGAAATAATATCAGCTTCCAGACTCCATTTCTGGATCGAAGGTGTGTATTTCCAGACACTGCTCAAAAAAGTGGAAACTTCCGAAGTTTTGTTCCGGCCACCAATCACGTAAATGCAGGTTTCGTTTTCATCCTTCTGACTGACAACCACCGCGTGAGAAAATGCGACCGGAATCTCAGGCAAAACCCGCCAACCATTGGCTGTATTTTTCATGTCGAGCGAATAGAATGCAGAACTTGCGCCTGAAGCAACCAATCCACCCGCCACAAACAGTTCATTTCCGATTACGGCTGCACCGGCTGACGATATTGCCTCCGGAAGTTCAGGAAAACTCAACCTGTTAACTTTTCCATCCTGAAATGAAAACAGGAAAACATCCGCTACCGGACTATCAAAATCTTCACCGCCAATGCTCACAACACCTTCCGGAGTTGAAACACAGGCCGGATAAGCCATCGGGTAAGGCAATTTTTCAGGAACCTGTTTCCACGAATGGTTTCCTGAAGCTGTTTTTTCAAGCAGAAAAATTTCGTCGTGGTATTTCTTTTTGCCACCACGCCACGGCAGACCGTCTTCGAAATTTGCGCCACCGGCAACCAACGCAAAATTTCCATGCGCACCAGCTATCGGGCCGGCCAAACCGGGTTGAACCGATTCGCCTGATGCTGGAGGAATTTCAGGAAATTCAAGCCAGCTTAAAGCCAACTTTTCGTTTCCCGTTGGTGAACAGGAGCTTCCAATTAACTGTGCCATTGTAAAAAGAATAATCAGTAGTTTATAATTTCGAGAAAAACTCCTGCATGTTGAGCGAATTGACATCATCTGCAAATTTTTCATAGTTTTCGACCCAAGTATTTTTAACCGGCAAACGGAATTGTCCCATATCGAGACCAACATATTTCATGTATGCTTTTCCGGTAGCAATGCCGCCGTATTTCCCAAGCAATCGGATCATGTCGATCGACATTTGCTGAAGTTTGCGGGCTTTTGGTAGATCGCCGTTGTCAAAAGCTTCAATCAGTTGGTAATAAAGCGGAGCGGCGTAATTAAAGGTACTTCCAACCGCGCTGTGCGATCCAAGAACCAGCGCGGAAAGCATGTTTTCGTCGCGGCCCCACATCATGTCGTATTTGCCGTCTATAAAATGGATGCAACTCAAAAAATCCATAAAATCTTCGTGCGTGTATTTGATTCCGGCCAGATTGGGAATAATCGGCGCAGCTTCCTGCAGAAAGTCGATCATGTTCACATAACAACCGCTTAAAACCGGAATGTGGTAGAAATAAACCGATGTTTGCGGAACAGCTTCAGCCACCAGCGCACAAAACTCAGCAAGTTGTTTTGCCCCAGCAGGCTTAAAATAATAGGGTGCCAGCAAGGCAATGGCATCTACCCCGTTTTCGGCTGAATGTTGCGCATTTTCAATACATTCCTTGTAAGAAGTTCCGCCAACCAGCGAGATCACTTTTACGGTTTTTTTCTCTTTCGAACAGGCCGTCCAGGCTTCAACCGTTTTCATTTTTTCTTTCTGCGTCAGTGAAACTCCTTCGCCGGTTGAGCCATTGATGAAAGCTCCTACTATTTTGTTCTTTTCCAGAAAATTGTAATAACCACTAATCTTGTTGTATAAAACTTCCCCTTTTGCATCCATTGGAGTAAAGGGCGCTGCAATTAATCCTTCAAACTTTTCCATAATTTATATTTTAAAAATGCTTATTTCTTTCTATTTCGAATGTCGATGCAGGCAATCCTGCTTCATTGACCAGATTTCCTCTTGAAAATGGATTCCAGCCGTATCGTATTTTTTGAACTTCCTTAATTGGTGTTTGAATAACTATTTCATTCCCTTCCAGTGAGGCTTCCGACAGTTTAAAAATTACATCCCTACCAGCAATTTCAATTTCCCGAAGGGGCATATTATCAGAAGTTTTTAACTGGTTTGCATGATTAAACTGGATGTTGATTTACTCACCGATCTGTCTGAATTTCAAAACTTCGGGACCGGAATATTCGAGTTTTTGCCCGTAAACTTTGTCCAGTGCCAGCTTGGCAAAACGTTCTCCAACCTCGCGTTTGCGCTTCGGATGGACATCAAGCGAATCGCCCAAATCGCTGGTAACGACCATTCCTGAATAAGGAACTGAAAGACTTAACTGCCGCTGAATATCTCGGAAATAGGGCCAGGAAGGCCGGTTTAAACCGGACAACCGGGCAAAATAAAACGGCATTTTCGGATCAATAAAGGTCTTTCGCCATGATTTGACCAAAGCCGGAAAAATATTCCTGTAATGTTCGGCATTGTGCACATTCGACTCTCCCTGATACCAGATTACTCCGCTCACTGCTAATCCGGCTAATGCCTGAGTTCCTGCTTCATAAATGTAAGCTGGTTCAAATGGGTGTCGCTGAAATTCATTTTTGCTCAGGGAGATATTTAATTTGGCCCGTTCGCGACACCAATCCTTGATGAAATCATTTTGTTTCCATTTGTAAAGGACGTCCACCAGATAAGGATCAAACTCCAGTGTTTTCCGGTCGATAAAAGCTTCAACCGGAGCTCCGCCGACACTAACCTGGATGATGCCAACCGGAACCTTCAGGTTTTCATTCAGCATTTTTACGAAGTAATAACCGATGGCCGAAAAATCAGCTACATTTTCAGGATCACAGGATTTCCATTTCCCTTCCAGAAACTCCAGTTTATTTATTTTATCCAGCGACAACAAATCCCATTTTGTATCATCCGGCCTGACGATGCCCTTCAAATTGAATAAACGAATGTTGGCATTGCCTGACTTTGAAATATCGGAAGATGCATTTGCCGCATCTTTCAGGGGAAATTCCGTGTTCGACTGGCCGGCACAAACCCATAATTCGCCAACCAGAATATCGTTGACTTTTACAGTTTGCTGGTTTTCTGCAGAAACTTTTAGTGCATACGGACCGCCTGCAGGAGCCGGATTAAAATTCAGTGTCCATTCTCCGGATTCGTTGGCAATACATTTTTCTGTCTGTTGATTGAATTCACCAACTATTTCAGAACCGGTATCAGCCTTTCCCCACACGCGAATTTTAGATTTCTGCTGCAAAACCATGTGGTTCCTAAAAACCGGAGCCAGTTTCAATCCACCAAAATTCCCGGTAATTTGCTGAAATACTGTTTTTGCAATGATCGCCGCACCTGCCTGATCAGGATGAATCGCATCTTTGAAAAAATCGGGATGGGAATAGATATCATCAATACAGGCCACCCGTATCTTTTGATCTGAACTTTGACTGAATCCAAATACGGACATTCCAGTCAAAATACTGATTAGCAAAAAATGGATGTAAAACCTGTATTTCATTGTGTTTGATTGTACTATTTATCGACAGAAAACTTAAGTCCTTTAATTTCTTTTACCTGCTCATTTTCAATTCGTACAGGCACGAAAGTGAACATCCATTTCCAGGAAGTTCCATCTTGCGGCACTTTCAGAAGTATTGTATTCCAACCTTTTTTCAAGCTGATTTTTGTGGGTTTCCTGAAGGAATAGTTCTCATCCGAGAATGGGATTTCCTCTGTTTTTTCAACCATACCCGGATTTTTCCAGATGGGCGGGTCGATCAGTTTTCGGTTCAACCAAACCTTTGGATTGGTGTTATGCCACTGTCCTTGTGCAGGGAATGGGCCTCCTCTTCTTCCTCCGGAACGCGACCAGTCATGAAATCCTAACCAGCAGTCTACTTCCTGATCTTTCGGCGACCAAATATTGGTAGTTGCATAAATGGTTCCCTGCTTTTCAGAAAAATAAGATGGGAATCCGAAGAAATGTCGGACGTGAATGGTTCCGCCATAATACGGTCCGGTCCAGGTAGTTTTTTTGCCGTCAATGGTATAATTCTTCTGAATCCTATTTTCTATCGGAAACGACCGGTTCAAATCTCCTCTATTATCAATCGGGCCAATTATTTTCCATTCAATTTTAGTTTGTTTCAGATATGGAAAAGGTTTATCCAGAAAATAGCGGTCGCGATGAATGGCCAAACGTTCTTCGAATTCCTGAAACTCTTTGTACAATTGATTTTCAGGAAAAGGAAGTTTTGCGAGGTAATTTTCATCCAAATCAACCTTTTGACCTTTCCATGAAGTTTCGCTGTATGTGAGCATTCCGGGATAAACCGGATTTTGACGGATAATATCGTATTCTTCGGTTACATTGTTGTCGTTCCAGCAGCAAAGAATACCACCCAACCGCATCGAGTCGCCATGAGCAGCGCCACAAATCCGGTCGAAATATAGTTGAGCGACTCCGGCAAACGGATCGAGATGATTGAGGTAATTGAGGCGCGAATCGATATACCGGTGATCCTCCTTCGGTTTCCCTGCTGACGACCAAAGTTGTGTTATGGAAGTATTATCATTTTCAATATGCTGACCCGGGCTCCATACTATTACTTCCCGTTGATGAGATTTTACCCTTTCGATAACGGCTTCCAAAAGCCCGTCGGCTGGTCGTTCGTGTTTATGCCAAACCTCATCGGTTCCCAAATGAATGAAGGGCATTTTTTCTTTCGGAACCAAATTGCATAACTCTTTAATTAGATCAATCAGAATCGGTTTTACCCGCACATCGCTCATCGAATCAAGTGCAAATGCTTTCCTGAAGGCTTCGCAATGTCCGGGAATATCAAATTCCGGAATCAGCGTAATGTAACGTTCTCCGCAATAATTGACGAGTTCGAGAAATTCTTCCTGTGAATAATATTTTCCGGGATTGCGACTCATCGAGGATGCTGCGCTTAGTTGTGGATATTTTTTGCTTTCCAGACGCCATCCGGGATTGTCGGTCAGATGAAGATGAAAAACGTTGAATTTGTAGGCAGCCATCACGTCAATTTGTTCTTTCAGCATCGGCAGCGACTGAAAATTCCGGCCAACATCCTGCATAAAACCTCTGATTTGAAAAGCCGGCCAGTCGGTTATTTCACATCCTGCAACAAACTGCTTTCCGTTTTCAGAAAAAGTTAATTGTTTGATGGTCTGCTGTCCACGGAAAAGTCCCTTTGGGGTTTTAGCCTGAAGTATCACAGAATCTGCGTTAACTTTCAGGATATAGGCTTCGTCCTGATTGGTGGGAACTTCAGGAAAATTGGGTACAATTCGCTGAACCATCCGCGATTTGTTTCCTTCGATTTTAAAATGTTGCTTGTTCCAGGCCACTTTTTGCGGCATAGGAATTAAAGCCGGAATATCAGTTGTTTGCGATTGTGCAAACACATTCTGAAACAGCCACAGAAAAACAACCAATGAACCTATAACTTTCATACTCCAATATCTGATGCTCCGGACTTCCATTTCCTATTTTTTAATCAAGTTTCCGAGCAAATCAGTTACCGGAACCTTCTGAAAATAAAGATCTTTCACTCCCTCATATAGAATTCCAATTGTTTTATCATCCACCATACTCATGCACGAATAGCCGTACCCTGATTCAGAATTTAATTCAACCTGATAGGTTTTAGGCCAGGTCAATCCGCCGTCCAGACTGGCTTTGATGGTCATGTGGCTGCGCACGGTTTTACTGTCGGGATTGGAGAAGAACAACACTTGTTGCATCTTTCCATTGATTTCCAGATTGGCGCTGATAATGCTGGCCATGCAGTTGGGTTCCTGAAGTGCTGAATTTGAAGAGGCATGTTTGATCCATGTTTTACCTAAATCAGTTGTTACTGCTACTGCCCTGCCGTTTGTTTCGCCTTTGTCGGAGCGGTTGCGGTCGTCGCGCATGTTCAGCATCAGGCTTCCATCAGCAAGTTCAACTACCTGCGCTTCGGTGGTGTTTGATTTTGCACCCGTACCAATTTGCCAGGTTTTTCCCTGATCTTTGCTGTACACAATGGTTGAATGGCAGGTAAATTGTCCGCCGTCCAGAGATTTGGTTCCCAGATCAGCTTTGAACTGTGCTGGGAAAACCAATGTTCCGTCGGTCATTGTAATTCCGCTTCCGGGGCCTTGCAAAAGCAACTGCCAAGCAGGATCTTTAATTTGTGAGGTAATATTGATAGGCTGCGACCATGTCAAACCATCGTCGGTACTTTTTACCAAAATGAACTGACCCGTTTCTTCAGGTTTCATTCCCGGCTTTGAAGCCCACCACAGCATTTTATCAGGAGCAGAACCACTCATCCAGAGCCCTGCCACCCAAATTGTATGGGTCTTGTGGTCGTAAAGGACGCAGGGATCACCAATCCCGTTCAGGCGTTGCGAACGGCCACCATATTCGCCCATGTCCATAATTACTTTCATAGGCTGCCAGGTTTGGCCGCCGTCGGTGCTCCGACTCATGCCAATGTCAATATCTTCCTGAAGGTCTTTGCTGTTGTTGTAACGGTTGTCGTAAACGGCAATCAGCGTGCCTTTGCTGGTTGTAACTAATCCGGGAATCCGGTAGGTATCGGTTTTGTCCTGACTGGCAGCACGAACCACCAATTTGGGTCGGAAGATAAATTTTCCGGCAGGAGCCACTTCAATCGCATCATGATTTTTGAATGACAGTTTTACCTTTTCAACCTGAAAATGGGTAAGCAAATCGGGGTTGACATTCATCCCGATATCGAATTTCAGGAAATGAATGCCGACACCCAATTCGCGGGTTCCGGTAATTCTTGTTTTTTGACCCGGATTTTTCGATGTACCAAATAAAACACTGGTATCCGAACCTTTTACAGCGCCTGCATAATTAGCTGAAATTGATACTACTCCTGGAAACCTGCTGTTATCAGAAAATGAAATTTCTATCTGATTTAATATTACTGGCCTTTTTTCAGGATTGACAGTAAACCGTAATTCCATTACTCCGGCATTTCCGACTCCGGCGTTTAACGGCAAGTGGGTTTGTTTTAGTTCTGCTGAATTTACGCTGGCTGCATTGGTGGTAGGCATTGCGCCATCCTTTTTACACTGTGGGGAAGTTAGCAGAAGTATAAAAAGCAATAAAGTATTCAGGATTGTCATAGCGAATTGTTTGAGTTGCATGGTGAAATCTGCACCGAATAGTAAAACGTATTCAGACTTTCTAAATATAGTCTATTTGAAAATAAAAATTAAGTAAGAGCCTGTTTCCAAGCCCTTACTCATTGGCTTTTAACCAAATCTATAAACTAAACTCGCGAAAGTTCATTTAATTGGCTGGTTTTGCAGTTGCATAACCTGGTGTTTGGTTTACCAGCGGATCATTTGTCCAAATTGCTTTTTCGATCGGCCATAAAATCATGTGCGATTTGGTGGCTTTGTCCAAAGTACCATAATTATGACTTGTATTTTTGAACACCAATGGATCGGAGCCGTATTTCATTCTTCTTAAATCATACCAGGATTTACCTTCAAAAACAAACTCTTTCATACGTTCTGAAAAGATAGCCAATTCGTTTTTGTCTTTGGTTGAATTGACAAAAGGAGTTGGATCGACTCCGGGGGCAAATGCACGGTCACGAATTTGCTTGATATAGCTGGATGGATCGCCTCCTTCAGCATTCGCTATTTCTGCCAGCATCAACAATCTGTCAGCTTCGCGGTAAATTGGCCAATCGCTGGTGAAATACCGTTTGTTGGCGCTAATTGTTCCGAGGAATTTAACCAGTGCGGTATTTCTTACATCAACTTTATAAGGAGTTTTGGTTACTTTGTAATAATCATAGAAAGTAACGTCTCTTCTTTTATCGGCCACATCGTACGCTTTAAACAACTCGAAAGTATAACCGTACCGTTGGATGATCTGCTGTGAATTCGGAGCTGCAATCACCAAAGGATCGACGAGCAGTGGACCACTTGCCAGCGAATCTTTGTAGTGCAGGTTGTCGAAATTGAATGTTGAATACGTGTATGCGGCAACTCCACCCATTTCGGCTTCACCAACCAGGTACCGGATATTTAAAATAATTTCCGCATTGTCCTTTTGGTTATAGGCGAATACATTGGCAAAAGAGGTTTGCAGCGTGCTTCCTGTAATGGCGTTCAGCGCTGATTTTGCTTCTGCTAAATCGGCAGTTGCACCATAAACTTTTGCCGACCATAAATAAACATCGCCTTTCAACAGCAGGGTTGCTTTAGGACTCCACTGGCTTTTGCCTGACGGACTGGCCAAGGCGCCAAATGCAGCTACTGATTTGGTAATATCAGCCTTAATTGCCACCAAAGTTTCAGCTTCGGTTGCTCTGGCTTTGCGCAAAAGTACCGGATCTGTATTTCCGTTCAATACTTCGGGTTCAAGACGAAGAGGGACTCCGCCGTAGGTACGCAGCAAATGGAAATAATAGAAAGCTCTCAATCCATAAGCCTGACCTAAAAGATAGTTCTTCTTATCGGCCGTCAGGAATGTTGCAGCTTCTGTCTTTTGGATAAAAAGATTCAACTGTAAAATCGGACCGTAAAATCCGGCCCATGATCCAATTCCTGCTGAATTTTCGTCGATGCGCTGTTCGATAATGGGTAATTCATTCAACGATGTATTCTGGCGATCGACATTGCTGTAAATACCTGAACGCATTTCTCCCAACCGAACAAACATGAAATGATTGTCTCTGAGCTGCTTGTGGATGCCAACCATAAAGTTGGTAACCTGTGATTCATTCTGCCAGAAGTTCCCGTCGCCGAAATAATCTATCGGAGCAAGATCAAGTGCATCCGGACATGAGGTGGCCGCAAGTGATATAATTA
>JAUYTA010000798.1 GCA_030695265.1 Bacteroidota bacterium | reverse complement strand
TCTATAACGGATTATGTGGGTGAAGTATTCCTTAGTCTATTTTAAATTGAAGAAATGGCAATTTCTTACTAAACTAAAAAGTCCGTTAGCCGTCGGATCGTTAGCAATCAAAAAGCGGCAGAGCCGCAAAATATTTGTAGTAAAAAAGTAGATAAAAGCTGGTAAGGTGCAGCGCACCGCAATACTACAAATAAATATGTTTCTATATTTCGGTGCTCCGCACCTCTTGTGTGTATTGCATCATATATACTACAAATATCAACGGTGCTCTGCACCTGAAAATACTTGTTTAATTTTACCCACACCAAACGTGTAGAGCCGAATCATTCCTTGAATTTGAAACAGGTGTTTAAAAAAGCTAAAACGTTCGGAACAACCAATACCCAAAAGTCTCCCCTTCGGGGAGATTTAGAGGGGCTCCCTTCCTACTTAAACAGCTTCTTAAGTTCATCGCCAATCTTTTTCACCGATCCTTTTATTTGTTCCACCGACGCTTTTTTCACTTCCTGTTCAATTTGTGCGCGTGCTTTGCTTAAATCGAGCGAAACTTCTGGTTTTGTCAGCGAACCTTTCAGAATTACCGAAGCATCGATCATTTTAATATTTTCCGATCCCGGCAAAATTCCCAATCCTTTGTTCAGGTCCGATCCCAAATCTTCGCGGTTTACCAAAAAGTCCATCGTCAGGTTTATTTCGCGCGCTGCCGACAAACTTCCGTAGATAGTGGTTTGCTGATCGGCTATGTTGGTCTTAAACGGATTTAGCTTTAGCTCACCATTATCGAACTTAAATTTAGCCGTAAAATCAGCAATTTTTACATTCTTTAGTTTCTCTTTTTTAATGATTCCGCGTATCTGGTCAAAAATCGGCGAATCAATGATCATCAGGTTCAGCGTATTGAAAATCCCATCTCCATTCAAACTGGTGGGCACGATGTTCATCTTTTCGTTCATTGTTCCTGAAAGTGCAAACTGTGTGGAGAATTTTCCCTGGCTTCGCGAAGCAATTGGGACATAGCGCTGAAAAGTACTCAGCGATTGATAGGCTGTTGGCAAATCGAGATTTTCCATGTTCAGCTTGAAATCGAACAAGGGTTTGTTTTGTGGATTACTTGTGTAAGAACCATTTAAAGCCACTTTTCCTTGTAGCATATCCATCGTCAGATTCGTTAGTTCAAGCCTTCGATCCTTTACCCTGATCAGCCCGTTGATGTTATTTAGTGACATTTTATCGTAAACAGCCTTTTGAATCGTTGACTGGAAACTTAAATCAAGTTTATCGGGAACCTGAAAGGCAACCACCGAATCGGCAGGTGCAGCAGGAGCAGGCGCAGTCTTTGTTTCAGTTTTCGAAGCTGCCGGTTCTGCTGCCGGTTTCATGATGTTTGACAACTCGGTAAAATTCATGAAGGCTGATTTCAGATTAAAATTGCCTTTCAACACATCTTTTTTGAAAACATATGCCAGGTAATTGCTCACCTCGCCCCGAAGAGAAAAATCGCTTTGCCCGATTTTCCCGTTAAACTGATCAACTGTAATCTGTTGAGTAGTAGCTTTTATTTGTCCCTGACTGATTTCAACCGGTTTGGTCAATTGCGTGCTTTCTATCCTGAAATTTTGAATGGTCGCTTCTCCGTTCGATTTGAACTTTTCATATTCTTTTTTTTCGATCGACGACATTCGTCCGGCAATCTGCATTTTTGCTTTCATGATTCCGGTGATATCAAGACTATCGATCGGAATGGCCTGTTTCAGCGAAGTAAAATCAATCGTTCCGGCGAAAAAGGCATCAATGTTCGGATCAGTCATCAATTCACTCAGGTTCATACTCAGGTCAACCGGATTATTTTTGATCGAAGCGTGTGCTTTTTCAACAGTTACTTTCAGTAAATTCAGGTCGCCTTCGGGTTTGGTAATCTGTGCCAAAACCTGAATGTCATTTACACTTTCCGGCAGCTCCTGGTATTTAAAACTGGCATTGGTTACAGCCAGCAGCACGTCTATGGCAGGATATATTTCGTTGTAATACAAACCTTTCACCGAGCCTTTGAATTCAGCAGCCCCTGTCATGGTGGCTTTTTCGAGGTATTTCTGATAATCGGCAGGCACCAAAGCCAGTATCGTAGCGAAATCGCTTTTTTCACTGTTAAATGTCAGGTCAAAAAACATGCTGTCGTTTGGCATTGAAAACGAACCATTTACATCCAATGGCAGATTGTTCACCATCAGTTTGCCACGATCAAATAAAAAGTCCATCTTTTCGTAATCAACTTTCAGCAGGGTTTCGGCTTTCAGTTTGGTTTTCGAAATGTACTGAACCGAATCGTATTCAAAAATAAACTCATCCACTTCACCTTTCATATCAAAAGTGGTAAGTGTTCCGTCCACGTCGCCCGTTGAGCTCAGGTTCGAGTTTTTCACCCATAATTTCATGGGCATTGCCTTGTCGTTGTACAGCAAGTTCAGGTTTTTCACCTGGATATCATTCAGTTTCATTTTAAAAGCCTCCTCAGCGCTGGTAACTTCTCCTGAAGTTGCTGCCGGTGTTTCCGGTGTTTTTGCAATATCCCAGTTTACTGCTCCTGAAGGATTGACCACCAAACTGATTTTGGGATTGTCGATCTTCAGGACTTTCAGTTCAAGGTCTTCGCCGCGGATCATTTCCATCAGCGAAATGTTGGTAGATATGGAACTTGCCGATAAAATAGTGTCGTTCGAAAACTCATTGATGCCAACAACGGTCAGCCCCTGAATTTCCATTTTCACCTTTGGAAATTCAGAAAATACAGACAAATTAAACTTTGCAAAATCTACTTTTGCATTGACCTGTTTGTTGATGGTGGTTTTCACTTTTGCAAGTAGTTTGTCTTTGTACAGAAATGGCAGAGCTGTCAGTATTCCAATAATCAGTACAATCGTTCCGGTAATTATGAGTATTTTCTTCATTCTGATTCTTTAATGTCGTTTAAAATAAGCGTACGTAAAAGATTTAACGCGGTTTGTGTTGAGCGTATTATATTTCGTTCGCGGTTATGCCTGAATATAAATTTTTCGCTTTTTACTCCTGAAGGACCAGCAACCGCGATCCAAACAGTTCCAACCGGCTTTTCTGCTGTTCCACCATCCGGTCCGGCTATTCCTGTTGTTGAAATAGAATAATCGGCATTCAAAGCTTTTTGTGCTCCAATGGCCATTGCTTCTGCTACCTGCTGACTGACAGCTCCATGAATTTCAATCATTTCGTCCGGAACATCCAGCAGTTTTATTTTTATTTCGTTGGAATAGGCAATCACGCCACCTTTAAAATAGGCTGAACTTCCGGAGTTGGAAGTAATAGAATGTGCAATATTTCCACCGGTGCAGCTTTCTGCCACTGCCAGTGTTTTTGATGTTGTTACCAGTATCCTTCCAATTACCAGCGCCATATTTTCATCATCGAAACCAAAAATATTTTCAGGAATGATTGTGAGCAACTCTTTTACCTGTTTGTTGATCTCAGTTTCAAGTATGGTATGATCGGTACCATAAGCGCTCAGGCGAAGACGAACTGCTAACGCACTTGGAAGATAGGCCAGTTTGATGAAGTTGGGCAACGCATTTTCCCAATGCTCAATCTTTTCGGCAAGCATCGATTCAGGCAATCCAAGTGTCAGAATGGTTTTGTGTACGATCGACTCCAAAATTCCAAGTTTGATCAGCCTCGGAAAAACCTCTTCAGTCATAATCGCTTCCATTTCGAAAGGCACGCCCGGCATCGAAACAAAAATGGTTTCGTTGCGCTCGAACCACATTCCTGA